>NZ_JAYMZS010000067.1:0-49154 GCF_035828755.1 Amycolatopsis sp. H20-H5
TCGACACGATCGAGCACTGCACGTGGCTGACCGGGCCGGGACAGCTGGACCTGCGCGACAACGTCGCGATCCGCATGGCGGCCATGGACATCGCGGCCTGCTCGACGAGCAGCCGCAACTGGCGCGCGATGGTCGAGCGCATGGGCGACGAGCTGGCGAACCGCGTCTACGGCAGGCTGCCGTGGCTGGAGGAGCACGGCGTGCCCCTGCTCGCGGGGACCGACGCGGGGCTGCCCGGCTCGGTGTTCGACGATGCCGTCGGCGCGCTGGAGCTGTACGAATGGCTCGGCTTCCCGCGGCGCCGGATCCTGGAGATCGCGACCGAGGACAGTGCGCGTGGCGTCGGGCTCGGCGCGGTGACCGGACGTCTCGAAGCGGGATTCTCGGCGGACGTCCTGGTCGTCGGGGGCGATCCGCTCGCGGACCTCGGCGCGCTGCGGGACGTGCGGCTGGTCATGATCCACGGCCGCGCGGCCGCCTGACGCACTTTTCGGAGGTCCCTGAAGGCCACCTTCACGGCGTTAAACGCCGTGAAGGTGGCCTTCAGGGACCGAGCACTCGGGTGGGGGCGTCGTGACCGGCGGTGATTAAGCTTCCCGCTGTGCCTGAATACCTGAGTACCGCGCCCGCCAAGGGAACTCGCGACTTCCTGCCCGCTGAGATGTCCGTGCGTACGCAGGTTTTCGGCCAGCTCTACGCGGTGCTCGAAAGCCGGGGGTTTCTCCGGTACGACGGGCCGGTTCTCGAGCCTGCCGAGGTTTACGAGGCGAAGTCCGGCCAGGAGATCGCCGAGCAACAGCTCTACACGCTCACCGACAAGGGCGGGCGGCGGCTCGCGCTGCGGCCGGAGATGACCCCGTCGGTCGCGCGGATGATCGCGGGCGGCGCGAAGTCGCTGCAATTCCCCGTGCGCTGGTACAGCCACCCGAACTGTCACCGCTACGAGAACCCGCAGCGCGGGCGGGTGCGGGAACACTGGCAGGTCAACGCCGACATCTTCGGTTCGGACAGCCCGAACTGCGAGATCGAGATCTTCGAGCTCGTCCACGACCTGATGGGCGCGCTCGGTGCGACGCCGGACATGTACGCCGTCCGGGTGAACGACCGGAACCTGCTTTCGTCCGCGCTCACGGACGTCGTCGGCGTGCCGCCCGGCCTGCTGCCGCAGGTGTTCACGCTGGTGGACCGCTGGGAGAAGACCGACCGCCCGAAACTCGCCGAAGCGGCCGCCGCGATCGGCCTGCCGGACGAGCTGTTCGAGAAGCTGGCCGAGACGCTGGCCTCGGGCGAGGCGCTGCTCGACAAGCTGCCCGAGCAGGTCAAGGAGAACTCGAACCTGGTGAAGGTGCTCTCCGGCGACTCCGCGGGCCTGGTCCGGTTCGACCCGATGATCGTCCGCGGGCTGGCGTACTACACGTCGACGGTGTTCGAGGTCTTCGACACCTCGCCGAAGAACCGCCGCGCCCTGTTCGGCGGCGGCCGCTACAGCGACCTCGCGTCGCTGTTCACGGCGCAGCAGATCCCGGGCATCGGGTTCGGCATGGGCGACGTGACGCTGATCGACTTCCTCGACACCCACGAGCTGACGCCCCCACCCCGCAGCGAGGTCGACGTCGTGGTCATCCCGGTGACCGAGGACCTCGCCGCCGCGGCCCGCCAGGTCGCGGCGGACCTGCGCCGGGCGGGGCTGCGCACGTCGACCCCGCTGGAGCCGCGCAAACTGGGCAAGGAGCTCACCCGCGCGGACAAAGCGGGGGCCCGCGCGGTGGTCATCGTCGGCCGCGAGGACTGGGACGCCGGGAACGTGACGGTCCGCAGCCTCGCGACGCGCGAGCAGCGGCAGGTCCCGATCGCCACGACCGCCACCAAGGTGACCGCCCTCCTCTAAGCCTCGTGAGTGTCATGAAAGGGTCTTTCCGGACGAAAATTGCCCTGAAAGACCCTTTCATGACACTGGCGACGGAGCGGGCGCGCGTTCATGGCGTCAGCGGGCGCGGGCGAAGCGGAGGGTGAAGGTGGCGCCGTCGTCGGGGGCGCCGAGGGCGGAGATCGTGCCGCCGTGGCCGGTGACGACCTCGCGGACCAGGGCGAGGCCGAGGCCGAAGCGGCGGCCGTCGCCCTGGTCGCCGCGGGCGAAGCGGTCGAAGATCCGGTCGGTGTCGACCGGGTCGAAGCCGACGCCGGTGTCGCGGACGCTCAGTTCGACCTGACGCTCTCCCGCCGCCGACAGCTCGACGACGATCGTCCCGCCGGGCAGGGTGTGGCCGATCGCGTTGTCCAGCAACGCCGAAAGCACGCGCCGCAACGCCGTCGGCACCCCGCGCACGATGAACGGGCCCGGCGCGCGCAGCTGGATCCGCAGTCCGCGCTCCCCCGCGCGCACGGATTCCGCCGCGACGGCCGCCGCGGCCAGCTCGCCGAGGTCGACCGGCTCCAGGACCGGCGGCGACGCCTGCAGCTGCGCCGACAGCAACAGGTCCTCGATCACTTCGCCGAGCTCGCGGGTGTCGCTCACCAAGCGGTCGAGGTCGCCGGAAACGCGCTCGGGCTGCGCTTTCGCCCAGCGGGACATCAGCTGGGCCCGCGCGTGCAGCCGGGTGAGCGGTGCCCGCAGCTCGTGGCTGGCGTCGGCGACGAACGTGCGCTGCCGCCGCAGCGCCTCGCCGAGCGGCCGGATCGCCCGGCCGGCGAGCACGTGCCCGGTGACCACGGAACCGAGCAGCGCCAGCACTTCCGCGGCGGCGAGCCCGATCAGCAGCAGCTCGCGGTCGGCGGCCTGGTACCGCTCGTCGAAGAACACCTGGACCACGCCGCCACCGGACTTCTCGGTGCGAACCGTGTACACCGTGTCGTTGCGCTGCCAGCGTTCGGTGATCGTTTCGCCATCCGCCTCGACCCGCTGGATCGACTCCGTCAACGGCATCCCGGACGGCGGCGTGCTCGCGGGTGCGTGCCGGACGCCGTCGAACAGCCAGATGCAGCCCGGCGGCGTCCCGGTGACGCCCTGGCGAATGGTCCAGTCGAGGTTCCGGTTGACGTCGGCGCGCTGCCCGGTGATCAGCACGAGGTACGCGATGGCCCCGACGAGGAACACCAGCAGCGAGATCACCACCGCGATCTCGCCGGTGATCGTCCGGCGCGCGTGGCGCAGCGCCCTGGTCTCGGGGTCCTCCGCGGCCGGCGGGGCCCCGCGCCACCCGATCACACCGCGCCGAGCTGGTAGCCCAGCCCGTGCACCGTGCGCACCACGCCCCGGCCGAGCTTGCGCCGCAGGTAGTAGACGTAGGTGTCCACAATGGACTCGCCGTTGGTGTCCGCGAAGACCTCCGTCTGCAGCGAGGAGCGCGGATGGATCACCTTCGGCCGCTGCGCGAGGGTGCGCAGCAGCTCGAACTCGCGCCCGGACAGCGTCACCCGCCGCCCCCGCTCCAGGATCACCTCACGGCGGACGAGGTCGAGCGCCGCTTCGCCCAGTGGGAGGCAGTCGGCACCGTCGAGGTCACGGCGGCACAGCGCGCGCACGCGAGCCAGCATCTCGTCCATCTCGAACGGTTTGACCAGGTAGTCGTCGGCCCCGGCGTCGAGCCCGGCGACGCGGTCGCTCACCTCGCCCAGCGCGCTGAGCATCAGCACGCGGGTGGTGACGGCCTTGCGCCGCAGCCCGGAAAGCAGGCCGAGGCCGTCCATCACCGGGAGCCTGCGGTCGAGGATCATCACCGCGTAGTGGCCGGTGAGGCCGAGGTGCAGGCCTCGCTGACCGTCATGGGCCTGATCGGTTTCGTAACCTTCGCCGTCGAGCATTTCGGCGAGCAGCCCCGCGAGCTCCCGATCGTCCTCGACGAGGAGCACCCTAGGGAGCGCTGGCGCTTCTGCGGCATCGTGCACGCTCCCAGTCTGTCAGTGAACCTTCAACTATCCAGCCCCTGAGCGGACAGATCCCGGTGAATCACTACACTTGGGTTCACTGGATCGGCGTAACGACGTGAGTCTCGGCGGTCCAGCCACGACAGCAGCGGCGCGGTCATCACCGTGGTCACCAGCGCGACGACCACCAGCACGGTGAACAGCGCCGGGGAGACGATCCCTGCCTGCAGCCCGACGTTCAGCGCGATCAGCTGCATCAGGCCACGGGCGTTGATCAGCGCGCCGACCCGCACCGCGACCGGCTGTGGTTCGCCGGCGAGGCGGGCCGCGCCCCAGCAGGCGCCGAACTTCCCGGCGACCGCGGCCACCACGCAGACGCCGGAGAACAGCAGCAGCTTCGGATCGGCGAGCAGGGCGAATCGGGTGTTCAGGCCGGAATAGGTGAAGAACAGCGGAAGGAACACGATCCGCCCGATCGGCATGATCTTCGCGAGCACCGCGGCGGCCGCGTCGTTGCGCGGAAAGGCGATGCCGAGGCAGAACGCGCCGAACACCGCGTACAGGCCGATCAGGTCGGTGAACCACGCGGCGGCGAACAACGCCATCATGGTGACCAGGAGTCGCTGATCCCCGCTCAGTCGCTCACTCGTGGTGACGCGGGCGAGTAAGCGCTTGCCGACGGTGGCGAGCACCACCGCGAAGAGCGCGGCCCCGCCGATCGCCAGCACCACCGGCCCGGTCGAGCCGGCGTGCAGGCTGAGCACGATCGCCAGCAGGAGCCACGCGAGGACGTCGTCCACCGCGCCGCAGGCCAGCGCGAGCGAGCCGAACCGGGTCCCGGCCAGCCCGCGTTCGGTGATGATCCGCGCGAGCATCGGGAACGCGGTGATCGCCAGCGCGACGCCGACGAACGCGGCCGAGACCAGCGGCGAGACCGTCGGCAGGAAGATGTGCGTCCACCGGTTGCCCAGCACGGCGACCGCGATGCCGAGCGCCAGCGGCACCGCCGTCCCGGCCAGCGAGATCGCGCCGACCGCCCGGCCGGAGCCGCGGACGCCACGGACGTTGAACTCGTACCCCGCGCCGAACATGAACACCACCAGACCGAGCTGGCCGCCGACGTAGAGCAGCGACTTGATGCCCTCGGGGAACACCGCGGCCTGCACCCCCGGCAGCACCAGGCCGAGCAGCGACGGCCCGAGCAGGACCCCGGCGATCATCTCCCCCACCACCGGCGGCTGGCCGAGCCGGACCGCGACGAGGCAGACCAGCCGGCACACGACCAGGATGACCACCACCGCCAGAAAGAACGCCGGCGCCGCGACAGACGGACTCACGCTTCACTCCTCATCGGACAGCGGGGTTCTTCGGTCTCGAAGTAGGTCTCGGTCAGCCGTTTCTTCCTGGCGTCCAGCACCATGTAGGTCCCGAAGACGAGCTGGGCGAGACTGCGCCAGACGTCCTCCCAGCGGTCGCGCACCGCGAGCCAGGCCAGCACGCCTCGCCGCGAACGCCCGGATTCGCGGGGCACGAACAGGCAAGGGCCACGGTTGGGGATCGAGCGGGTGTGCCCGGCCGTGGACGAGAGTGTGAAGCGCCGCAACACTTCCCGCGTCACCACCCGCATCGTCAGCGGCGCGAGACCTCGCGCCGGGCAGGCCCGGTTCTGCGTGACACCGAACGGGATGAAGTTCGAGTCCTTCGCCGCGCGGCGCGCCCAGCGGCCCGGATCGAAGGTGTCGGTGTGCTCGTAGCCCGCGCGATGGTAGCCGGGGTAGGAAAAACAGAGCACGGTCCCGGCCGCGATCGTCGTGTCGCCGAGCTCGATGTCGGCGGTGCTGATCCGGTGCGCGATGCCGAAGAGCGGGAACACCCGCAGCGACTCGTCGATCACCGCGTCGAGATAGCCGTCGTCCCCGGGATTCCCGGCCAGCCGCCGCTGCACTTCGGGATGCTGGGCGACGGCCATCAGCAGGTGCGCCATCGCCTCGGACATCTGCACGACGGCGGTGTTGAAGAAGGCACCCTGCAGGTAGTATGCCTGCTCCTTTGTGGACAGTAGGCTCGGCAGCTCGTGCGGCACGTCGCCGAGGCGGCGCAGGACGTAGTTCGTGAGCCGCTCGCGCCGCCGCATGTTGCGCGGGCGCACGCATTTGAGCGCGGACACGACATCGTCGGCGTTGCCCACGATGAGTTCACGCGCCTCGCGCGGGCACGGCTCGCCGAACACCAGCTCGTAGTACAGCTCGGCCCAGATCGGCATCACGGTGTCGCGCAGCCGCACCAGCGCGCCCTCGCCGACATCGAGCTCGTCGAGGACGTGCCGGGTGACACGCTCGGTCAGCTCCTCGGACTCCTTCTTGGTCTTGACCAGGATCTGCCGCGTGGTCCTGGCGACCTGGTCGTAGCGCGGCCCGGCCTCCAGGTGTTCCTGGTGCACCTCGGGCCCGGGTGCCAGCCAGTACCAGAACAGGTCGGACAGCGCCGCGCCCTTGCTGCGCCCGCCCGCCGCCGGATCGGCGTAGACCCGTTTGAAATCCTCGATCCCGACGACGTCGCCGGGGATCGCGAGCCCTTCGTCTCCGTTGACGCGCGCGAAGATCCTGTTGCGCAGTGCGACAACCCGGCCCGGGAGCCACGCGGGCAGGCTCACGACGAGTGTCACCAAGGCCGCGCGTGTCAGTAGCCTGGTCACGAGTAGGTCCGCACCAGATCGGGCGTGAGCTCGCTCGGGGAAGCCGCGCCGCACAGCGCCATCGCGAGGTCGAATTCCTCGCGCAGCAGCTCCAGCACCCGCGTGACGCCGTCCTCCCCGGCCGCGGCCAGCCCCCACAGCACCGGCCTGCCGACGCCGACCGCGGTCGCGCCGAGCGCGAGCGCCTTGACGACGTCGGTGCCCCGCCGGATCCCGCCGTCGAGGATCAGCGGGATCGCCCCGCCGACCGCTTCCGCGATTTCCGGCAGCGCGTCGATCGTGGCGGCCGCGGTGTCGAGCTGACGTCCGCCGTGGTTCGACACGACCAGCCCGGCGACCCCGGCCCCGACCGCCAGCCTGGCGTCCTCGGGATGCAGAACCCCCTTGAGCAGCAAGGGAAGCGAGGTGATCCCGCGCAACCAGGCGAGGTGCTCCCAAGTGAACTCCGCCGACATCGCGATGTCGGCCGCCCGCCCCGGCTCGCCGCCGGGCAGCTCGCGCAGGTTCTCCGCGACGACGCCGGACGGCAGGTCGTGGAAGCCGTTGCGGTCGTCGCGTTCCCGGCCGCCGAACACCGGCGAGTCGACCGTGACCACCAGCGCGGCCATCCCGGCCCGTTCCGCCCGGCGGACCAGCGCCTCGGTGACCCGGGGATCCGGCTGCAGGTAGAGCTGGAACCACCGCGTCGAGCCACCGGGCGCGGCCGCCGCGATGTCCTCGACAGTCGTGGTCGCCCCCATGCTGACGATCATGATCGCGCCCACGCGGGCCGCCGCCCTCGCGGTGGCCCGCTCGCCCTCGGGATGCGCGAGCCGGTGGAACGCCGTGGGCGAGAGCACGATCGGCATCGACGTGGGCGTGCCGAGCAGCTCGATGCCGAGTTCGCGTTTGCTGTTCCCCCGCAACACCTTCGGCAGTAGCGACAGCCGCCGGAACGCCGTTTCGTTGGCGCGCAGGGTCAGCTCGTCGCGGGCGCCCCCGGCGAAGAAGTCGAAGTGGACCGGGTCGAGACGTTCGCGCGCCGCGGCCTCGAACTCCGCGAGAGTCCGCATGACTCAGGCGTCCACTGTGGCCAGTCGCCGCGCGAGGAAGTCCTTGAGCGGCTTGACGTGCACCTGCGGCTTGTCCCACTCGTTGTCGAGATTCTCGGTGATGTGGTGGGCCGCCACGAGCTCGCCCCGGCGGTAGTGCCGGACGATCGGGTGCAGGTAGTGACCCTCGCCCGCGTCGTTCGCGACGTCCTGGGACGCCCGCCGGACGGAGATGTCGAACGGGTCCACCTTGTCGTGGTCCGGGCCGTAGTCGAGGGTGATCACGAACGCGTGTTCGGCGTCGGAAAGCCTGCCCTCGGCGAAGTGGTCGACGGGCACTTCCTCGTAGTATCGACCCTCTTCACCGTCGACGACGAGGACGTCCGCGAGGAAGCCGAACTGCTGGTACAGCGCGGAAGTCCGGTTGATCCGGGTGATCACCGAACCGGTGAGCTCGTCGAGGTCCGCGGTGAGGCGCCGGTGCGGCCACGGCCGGTCGTGGTGCCGCTCGTCGAGGATCCGTTGCAGCGCGCGGACACCGTAGCGGAAGCCGTGGATGAACCCGCTTGTCGACTTCTTGAAGTCGCGGACCTGCGTGATCGTGCCGGCGAAGTACAGCCCGGGGACGTTCACCGACTCCCAGGCCGAGGTCTGCGCCGGGAACCGGTCGTTGATGGTCAGCTCCGGGCGGATGGCCTCATCGAAGATCGAGGCGTCGAACCGGAACCCGGTGCACGAGATGACCCGGTCGTAGCGGATCTCCTTGCGGACCTCCTCCGCGCGGATGAACCCGAAGGTGACGACGAACCCGTCGCCGTCCCGGCGGATGTCGCGGACATGGCCGTCGAGGACGGCGTGCTGGAGCTTGAGCTGGTAGGCGTCGAGCAGGTTGTTGTTCAGCGCGCGCAGGTGGCCGACGAAGTGGGTGCGCCAGGCCAGCTTGAGCGAGTTCGGCCCGCCGACGTGCACGACCGCGGCCGAGGCGATCAGGTTGTCGGCGGTCTCGAACGCGGAGTTGGCCTTGCCGATGATCAGCACCCGCTGGTCGGTGAACTCCGCCGGATCGACCGAGACGTCGTTGTACTGGTCGACGAGCTCGATCCCGGGAATGTCGGGGATGTAGGGCTTGCTGACGCCGGTCGCGACGACGAGCCGCGTCGCGCGGAACTCGGTACCCGCGGTGTCCGTCACGACGAAGACGCCGTCGTCGTCCTTGTGGATCCGCTCGACCCAGGTGTCGTAACGGACGCGCAGGGCGTGCTTCCCGGCGAAGTCCGCGAGATAGCGCAGCAGGTCCGCGGCGGCGGGGAAGAACGCGTCGCTGTAGCGGGGGAACAGCAGCTCCGGGTCGTCGGAGAGCAGCGAGTTCCAGTCCATCCGGAGGTTGAGCTCGGGGTCGTCCCAGCCGGTGTGCACCTTGTTGACCGAGATCAGCGTGCGGTGCCGGGGGTTGGTGGTGAAGAACGTGCCGGGGCCCGCGCCCCCTTCGAGCACCTGGTAGCTGTGCCCGGCGCGCTCCAGGAAGTACGCGAGCTGGAGCCCGGCTGGCCCGGCGCCGACCACCAGATAGTCCAGTACCTCGTCCGTCACGACAAACCTCCGCCAGATCGCCCGCCCTTGACGGGGTCAGCCTGGCCCGGAGTTCTCAGAAAATCTTCAAAGCCGCCCACCGCACGGCCGAAGGGGACTTTTTCCTGGCGAAACCCCGGAAAAAGTCCCCCCAGCTCAGTTGCCGAGCGCCTTCAGTGCCTCGGCGGGGTACCGCTCACCGGCAACACCGTCTGCGGGCACGGCCAGCTCGATCGCCGCGATGTCCTCCGTGGACAGTTCCAGCGTCGCGGCGGCGACGTTCTCCTCCAGGTACTTGAGCCGCTTGGTGCCCGGGATCGGCACCACGTGCGCACCGCGGCTCTGCACCCAGGCCAGCGCGAGCTGCCCGGCGGTGACGCCCTTCTCGGCGGCCAGCGCTTTCAACGCCTCGACGAGCGCGAGGTTTCGCTCCAGGTTGCCGTCGGCCAGCCGCGGCTGCGCCTGCTGCCGGAAGTCGCCGTCGCCGAAGTCCGCGGCGGAGGTGAACCGCCCGGTGAGGAAACCGCGACCCAGCGGCGAGTACGGCACGACGCCGATGCCCAGCTCGGCACACGCCGGGACGATCTCGTCCTCGATATCGCGCGACCACAGCGACCATTCGGTCTGCACCGCCGTGATCGGGTGCACCGCGTGCGCCCGCCGGATGGTCCCGGCACCGGCCTCGGACAGCCCGAGGTGGCGCACCTTGCCCTGCTCGACCAGGGAAGCCATCGCGCCGACGGTCTCCTCGATCGGCACGTCGCCGTCGACCCGGTGCTGGTAGTAGAGATCGATGTGGTCGATCCCGAGCCGCTTCAGCGACGCCTCGGCCGCCTGCCGCACGTACGCCGCGTCGCCGCGGATGCCGCGCTTCGCGGGCTCGTTCTCGTCACGCACGATGCCGAACTTCGTCGCCAGGACCACCTGGTCGCGACGGTCCGCGATGGCCCGGCCGACGAGCTCCTCGTTGCGGCCGAAGCCGTACATGTCGGCGGTGTCGAGCAGGGTCACGCCCAGCTCCAGCGCCCGGTGGATCACCGCGATCGACTCGGTGTCGTCGCCCTGGCCGTAGAACTCGCTCATGCCCATGCAGCCGAGGCCCTGGGCGCTGACCGTCAGCTCGCCGAGTGTGCGGGTGGGGACCTTGCCTTCGGTCATGCTCGTCCTCACTTGCCCGCCGCGCGGGCGAGGTGCTCGGGGTAGCGCTCACCGGCGACACCGGCCGAAGCGTCCTCGATGGCCTTGATGTCCTTTTCGGACAGTGCTATGTCGACGGACGCCGCGTTCTCCTCGAGGTACTTGCGCCGCTTGGTGCCCGGGATCGGCACCACGTCGTCACCCTGGTGCTGCACCCAAGCCAGCGCGAGCTGCCCCGCGGTGACGCCCTTCTCCGCGGCCAGCGCCTTCAGCGCCTCGACGATCGCGAGGTTGCGGTCGATGTTCTCGTCGGCGAAGCGCGGCATTCGGCGGCGCATGTCGTCCTCGGGCAGGTCCTTCAGCGAAGTCACGTTCCCCGTGAGGAAACCGCGGCCCAGCGGCGAGAACGGCACCACGCCGATGCCGAGCTCACGCACGGTCGGCAGGATCTCGTCCTCGATGCCCCGCGTCCACAGGGACCACTCGCTCTGCAACGCGGTCACCGGGTGCACGGCGTGCGCGCGGCGGATGGTGTCCGCGGCAGCCTCCGAGATGCCCGCGTACCGGATCTTGCCCTCGGCGACCAGCTCGGCCAGCGCGCCCCAGGTCTGTTCGATCGGCGTGTTCTGGTCGACCCGGTGCTGGTAGTAGAGGTCGATGTGGTCGACGCCGAGCCTGCTCAGCGACTCCTCACAGCACTTCTTGACGTACGCGGCGTCGCCGCGCGCGTTCATCGCGCCGTCGGTCCAGACGATGCCGAACTTGGTCGCCAGCACGACCTGGTCCCGCTTGCCAGCCAGTGCCCGGCCGACGAGCTCCTCGTTGGCCCCGGCTCCGTAGACGTTGGCGGTGTCGAGGAGGGTGACCCCGATCTCCAGCGCCCGGTGGACGGTGGCGATGGACTCCTGTTCGTTGTCGAACGTGCCGTAGGCCTGGCTCATCCCCATGCAGCCGAGGCCCTGTGCGCTGACTTCCAGTGCGCCGAGCTTCCTGGTGATCACGCTGAGATTCCCTCCACGGTCGGTTCGTTGTCGAGCACCTTGCGCTCGACCTGCGCGTAATTGGTGATCTTGTAGTCGAGGATCTCGAGACAGGCCTGCAGCTCGGCGATCCGCTCGGCGACCGACTGCCGCTGTTCGACGAGGATCGCCTTCCGGCGCCCGGCGCTGACGACGCCGTGCCTGCGCAGGGAGGCGTACTCGCGCATCCGCTTGATCGGCATGCCGGTGAGGCGGAGCTTGGTCAGGAACTCCAGCCAGGCGAGGTCGGGATCGGAGTAGTCGCGCCGGCCCGCGGTGTCCCTGGCCGGCGGGTCGACGAGTTTGATGCGCTCGTAGTACCGCAGGGTGTCGATCGACAGCCCGCTACGTCGCGCGGCTTCCGCTATCGAGTAGCTCATGCATTCGACCCTACGACCTGGAGTGCACTCCAGGTCAAATCCCTTTCGCTGACTGCCCCTGAAGGCCACCATCACGGCGTATTACGCCGTGATGGTGGCCTTCAGGGGCTCGGGTTTGATCTCCGGCGATTCATAACAGTGTTGCGTAGGATCGGCGCATGGCCCGTCCACGGACGCACGACGAAGCGCTGCGGCTCAAGCTCCTGGACCGGGCCGGTGAACTCATCACCGCCGACGGCGCCAAGGCGCTCAGCCTGCGCAAGCTCGCCGCCGACGTCGGGACCTCGACCACCGCGGTGTACTCGCTGTTCGGTGGCAAGCCGGAGCTGGTCGGCGCCCTGTACGTCGAGGGCTTCCGGCGGTTCGGCGGCCGGATGGACGCGGTCGGGCTCACCGGCGAGCCGGTCGAGGATCTCACTCGACTGGGTCTCGCCTATCGGGTGAGCGCGCTCGCGGACCCGCATCTGTACGCGATCATGTTCACCCGATCCGTCCCGGGTTTCGAGCCGAACGACGAGGCCAACGACCTGTCCAGGGCCACCCTCAAGCCGCTGGAGGACATCGTGCGGGCGGCGGTCGCCGAGGGTGTGTTCGTCGACGTCGCGCCCGAGGTGATCGCGGTGGGGTGCTGGGGCGTGGCGCACGGGCTGGTCTCACTGGAGTTCAACGGAAACCTGCCACCGGAGTTCGACGTCGCCACCGCGTACGAGGCCGCGCTGCGGGCCAACGCGAGTGGCTGGCTCGCGTGACCTCCGGCCTTCCGGGTCAGGCTGTCGAGGCACGGGCTCGCTGGAACGTGTGGTGCAGGACCGTGAGCAGGGCGTCGCGCACCGAAAGCTTGTGCCGCGCGTCGAAGGTGATCAGCGGGACGTCGTCGCCGATCGCCAGCGCCCAGCGGATGTCCTCCAGCTCGTGCCCGAGCGTCCCGTCGAAGGTGTTCACCCCGACCACGAACGGCAGCCCGGCGTTCTCGAAGTAGTCGACGGCCGGGTAGCAGTCGTCCATCCGCCGGGTGTCCACGATGACCAGCGCGCCGAGCGCGCCGATCACCAGGTCCCGCCACATGAAGCCGAACCGGTCCTGCCCCGGCGTGCCGAACAGGTACAGCTTGACGTCCTCGTCGATGGTGATGCAGCCGAAGTCCAGCGCGACGGTGGTGGTGGTCTTCGTCGGCACGTGCCCGGTGCGGTCGATGCCCGCGGCCACCGACGTGATGGCCGCCTCGGTGGTCAACGGCTTGATCTCCGAGATGGCGCCCACGGTCGTCGTCTTGCCGACCCCGAAACCGCCGGCGATGACGATCTTCACCGGGGCCGGTGGCCGGGCCCCCGGCTGCCTGGGTTCAGCGTATGGTTTCGAGTCCACGGATGACCCTTTCGATCATGTCCAGATCATGGGAGTTGTGGTTCCCCGGGCGACGGACGACGACGTAGCCGAGCGCCACGAGATCCGCCACCAGCACCCGCGCGACACCGATGTGCAGGCCGAGCATCGCCGCGATCTCGGCCACCGACATGGTGTTCCGGCACAGGGAAACGATTTGCAGCCGTTCGTAGCTGAGTTTCGAGTACGACGCCGCGCCGAGCCTGCTGGTCAGTACCTGCGCTTCGATCTCCAGGGTCTGGTCGATCGGCTGCGCACGACCGGCGGTCAGCAGATACGGCCGCAGCAAAGAGATGTCCGGTTCCTCGGTCATCGCCGTACTCCTTTCGGTGGGCTACATCCCGACGGTGTTCTTGAGCTCCTCGATCAACCCGGGGGTGAGCACCTCGGTGGCCCGGTTGGCGAACATGGCCATCTCGTAGGCGATCGTGCCGAGGCTGGCCTGCTTGTTGGCCAGCACGCCGAGCGAACAGCCGACGCTGATCGTACAGACGAGCAGATAACCCCGTTCCAGCTCGATGATCACCTTGTCCGGTGCGCCGAGTGACTGGCTGTCGGAGACGCCGTGGGCGAGTCCGAGCATCGCCGACGAGATCGCCGCGAGCCGGTCCGCGTTGGACCGTTCCATCGACGACGACATCGCGATCAGCAGGCCGTCTGCCGAAACCGCGATCGCGGCCATGGCGCCGGCGGTGTGCTGGGCGAACCTGCTCACCAGCCAGTTGAAGTCCTGCGCTTTGACGCTGACTGCGGATGCGGGGGTGCTCATTGCCTGCTCTCTTCTCCTCGATCGATGTCACGCCCGGCGATCATGTCCGGTGAATCCGCCGTCGCCGCGCCCGCCTTGGCCAGGCCGCTGGTGAACGCGTCGAAGGCCGCCCGTTCCGACGCCGGGTCCCGCCGGTGGCGGGGGGCCTCGCTCCGCGCGGGTGGCCTGCCCGCCGACTCCTTGCGCAGGCCGGGGGCGAGCTGCGCGCCAGGGACCCGCCGGACCATCCCGTCGCGGGAAAGCGGCTGGGCCGCCACCGGTGCCTCCACCGGCGGTGCCGCCTGCCGGGGCGCTTCGGTCCGGGGCACCTCGGTTCGGGGCGCTTCAGTTCGGGGCGCTTCAGTTCTGGGCACCTCGGTTCGGGACGCTTCGGTCCGGGGCACCTCGACCTCGGGCGCCTCGGCTCTCGGCGGCACAGCCGCGTTTTCGAAAGCCGACTGGAAGCCGTCCAGCGCGTCCCGCAGCGCCGCCGGGTCCTGCCGTGGCCGGGCGGCGGGCAGGGAGTGCACCCCCAGCGTGGCGAGCGCGGGCTCGTAGGTGGGGGCGGCGGGCAAGGGAGCCGCGGCGGCGGTGCCGGGCAGCTGTGCGCCCCTGACCCGCCGCCGGAGTCCGCCACGGTCACCCGCGACTTCCGTGGCGACGACCGAGACGGCCGGGGCCGCGTACGGCACATAAGGATCGGCGGGCGTCACGTCCGGCTCGGTGTCCGGCCAGACCGGATCGGGCTGGGCATGCTGCCCAGGCTGCCCGGCTTTGCCCGGCTGGCGGAACCACCGGAAATTGGGGCCCCGCGGCACATCGATCAGGGCCGGGATGGCGGGCATCGGCAGTCCGGCGGGCTCCGGGGAGACACCGGACGGGCGGGCGGCGGCCGGTTCGACGGCCGTCGCCTGGGCGGGGATCTCCGGCTCGTGCCCGCTGGACTCCGCCGGCTGGTGGCTGAACAACCCGGCCGGGATGGTGAGCCGCGCGGTCACGCCGCCGGTGCGCGGGGTGGCGAGCAGTTCGACGTCCAGCGAGTGCCGCCGCGCGAGCCTGCCGACCACGAAGAGCCCGAGCACACTGGTCGGCGCGACCTCGAGCCGCTCGCGCTCGACGAGCCGCCGGTTCTCCTCGGCCAGCCGGGTGTCGTTCATCCCGATGCCGTGGTCGACGATGCTGACCAGGCAACCGCCCTCGGCCAGGAACATCGTGTCGACCTCGACGCCGGCGCCGGGCGGGGAGAACGAGGTCGCGTTCTCCATCAGTTCGGCAAACACCAGCACCAGGTCGGCGCCGAGCGAGGACGAGAGCACGATGTCGCCGATCACGCCGAGCCGGACCCGTTGGTAGTCCTCGATCTCCGCGAGCGCCGAGCGCAGCGCGGTGGACAGCTCGATCGGCCCGGAGATCCGCGCTTCGTCGCGGGTGCCGGAAACGACCAGCAGGTTGTCCGCGTTGCGCCGCAGGCGGGTGGAGAGGTGGTCGAGCCGGTACAGGCTGGCCAGCAGCCGGGTGTCCTGCTCGTTGCGTTCGAGTTCGTCGACCAGCGCGAGCTGGCGGCCGACGAGGTTCTGCGTGCGCTTCGCGACGTTGGCGAACATCAGGCTGACGTTGCGCCGGGTGACGGCTTGGCGTTCCACCAGCTCGGACGCGGTCGACTGGACGCGGTTGAACGCGGTCGCCAGGCTGCCAAGCTCGTCGCTGGAGGACACCTCGATGGTGGCGAGCCTGGCCACCTGCTCCTCGACCGCCTCGGTGTCGGTGACGCGGACCAGTTCGGTGCCCGCGAGGTCGGCGACGGAGGTGGCCGCGGCGGTCAGCCGCCGCAGCGGTTCCACGATCGACCGGCTGACCGCGATGGCGAGGAACAGCACCAGCGCGAACATCAGCGCGGCGCCGGCGCCGACCGTCCAGGCCAGCTGGGTGGCGCCACTCGCCCGGCTCGACGCGGCTTCGGTGATCTGGCCGGTGACCTCGCCCTGGACGAGTCGACGCTGCCCTGCCTGCGAATCCGCGGTGGCCAGCACCTCGGCGACGAACGCCGTCGCCTGCGCCGAACCAGGGCGCAGTGCCGGCACCTGGGCGGCGAGCTCGTCGATCTTGCGGGCGGCGTCGCCCTGGTCGACCCTGACCACGCGCGCGGCCTGGTCGGGGTCGGCCTGCTGGACGAACCGCTCGGTGAAGATCGGCGCCGTCTGCGTCGCGTCGGCGAGCGCGGACTGACCGGCCTCCGGCGACACGGCGGCGACGATCAAGGCCATGCCGCGCAACGAGTTCTCCTCGTTCGCGCGCAACAGCGCTTCCAGCGCGGTGAGCTGGCGGGTGCCCTCGGCGTCACTGGTCGTCTGCGGCACCAGCCGCAGCGCGTCGATCACCGCGCCGATGACGGCGTGGTAGGTCCTGGCGACACCGTCCAGCGAAACGCCACGGGTCAACGCGTTCAGCCGCAGCTCCTGCAGCGAACCGGTCCGCACCAGCGCCGCGGCCAGCTCGTCCGGCGCGTCCGGGCCCAGCGAGGCGCGCACCTCGCTGACCGCGTTGTCGACCGCACGCCGCTGGGTCACCATGTCGGTGTCGGCCTTCGACGGCGTCGCGACGAACGCGCCGGTGAGCAGGCGCTCCCGCTGCAGTTGCGTGACCAGCTCGCCGAGTTTCTGGGCCTGCCGCGCGACTTCCGCCGTTTGCCCGGCCGAAGTCGCGCTGGTCACCTGGGTCAGCACGAACGGCACCGACACCAGCACCACCGCGATCAGCGGCGGCAGCAGGAGCAGGTTCAGCTTCCCGCGGATGCCGAGCCGGGCGAGGACGCGATTGCGCCGGCCCGGCTTGCGCTCCGGCGGTTTCCTGCCGTGCCTCATCCCCGCTGCCTTCCCGTTCGTCCTTCGCTTGCCCGGCACTCACTCGACCCCGGCGAGCCGGTCCAGATGGCCGCGATGCTGCTCGCGGACCAGGTCCTCGATCCTCGCCCGCAGCGCCAGGAACTCCGGCTCCCGTTTCACCGGCAGCCCCCGGCCCGGCGGCAGCGCCACGTCGACGTCCGCGGCGATCCGGCCGGGGTCGCTGGCGAGCACCACCACCCTCGCGCCGAGGAACACCGCTTCCTCGACGTCGTGGGTCACCATCAGCACCGTGGTGCCGGTGTCCGCCCAGATCTGGCGGATCAGCACCTGCATGTCCTCTTTGGTCTGCACGTCGAGCGCGCCGAACGGCTCGTCGAGCAGCAGCACGGCGGGCTCACCGGCCAGCGCGCGGGCGATCGCCACCCGCTGCCGCTGGCCGCCGGAAAGCTGCCGTGGCAACGAATGCCGGACATCGGCGAGCCCGGTCTCCTTCAGGTACCACTCGACACGGGCGGCCCGCTCGGCGGCGCCCAGCCCCAGCAGTTCGAGTCCGAACGCGACATTGCGCTCGACCGTCCGCCACGGGAAGAGCGCCCCGGCTTGGAAGACCAGCCCGCGGTCCGGCCCCGGCCCGCTCACCGGCGCGCCGTCCAGCAGGACCTCGCCCTCGGTCGGCAGGAGCAGCCCCGCGACGAGCGAGAGCAGCGTCGACTTGCCGGAACCGCTCGCGCCGACGACGCAGACGAAGTCGCCGCGCGCGATGTCGAGGTCGACGCCGTCGAGCGCGCGCGTGGTCTTGTCCCGCACGGTGTAGTCCTTGGCCACGCCCCGAAGCCGCAGCGTCATGCCGCCCACCTCCCGACCTTGGTCCGCAACAGCCGCAGCAGGACGTCGATCAGCAGCCCGACCAGGCCGATCACGATGAGCACCGCGAAGATCTTGTCCGTCTGCAGGAACCGCTGAAGCCGGATGATCCGGTAGCCGAGCCCGGACTCGGCGGCGACCAGTTCGGCCACCACGACGAAGCCCCAGGCGGCGGCCATGTTGACGCGGACGGCGTCGATCATGCCGGGCAGCGAGTGCGGGACCACGATCTTGCGCAGCACCTCGCCCCGGCGCGCGCCGAGGGTGTACGAGGCGTCGATGAGCAACCGCGGCACCCCGCGCACGACGTCGGCGGTCATCAGCGTGTTGAAGAAGACCGAGCCGATGAACAGCAGGGCGATCTTCGACTCCTCGCCGATCCCGAGCCAGATGATCAGCAGCGGGACCAGCGCGGGCACCGGGAGGTAGCGCACCAGCCCGATCACCGGCTCGAACAACGCCTGTCCCGCGGCGAACGTGCCCATCACGATGCCGAGCGGCACCGAGACGAGTACGGCGAGCCCGAACCCGTACAGCACCCGCCCGGTGGTCGCGCCCAGATCGCTGAACAGCTCACCGGACGACGCCATCCCCAGCCCGGCGTCGAGCACCGAGCCCGGCGACGGCAGGAAGGTCGGGTCCACCACGGCACTCGCGCTCAGCGCCGCCCAGGCGACGAACGGGATCACGAACGACAGCACCATCAGCGTCCACCGCGCACGCGTCGAGATCGGGGTGCGGATGGACACCAGCGCCGGGGCGGGCTTCAGCCCTGTCCGGCGGGGAAGCGGCTTCCAGGCCGCCCGCCCCGACGGAGCCGTTTCCTTGCCTCGCCGCGCTTCCTGGGCATCGGCGAGGCGACGCTCGGCCTCCAGCTCCTCTGCCGCGCGCTCGTCGACCGGGCTGGTGGTGCCCGCCCGGGTGGTCCGCTGGTCACCGGTCACTGCGGTACGGCCTTGACGAACCGGTCGTCGAAGAGCCCGTCGATCGACGGGCGCTGCTGCGCCAGCCCGGTGTTCACGATGAAGTCGATGATCTTGTTCGCCGAGAAGTCCAGGTGCGCCGAAGTGACACCGGGGGTGAACGCGTCGATGTTCTGCTGGCGGGTGAAGATCGTGGTGCCCGAGTCGTAGGTCTTGTAGTCCGCCGGGGTCACGTCACCGCGCTTGGCCATGATCTCGATGGCCTTGTCCTTGTTGTCCTTGATCCACTTGAGCGTGTCGAACCAGGTGTTCACCAGCGCCTGGACGTCCTTCGGCCGGTCCTTGGTCAGCTTGGCCGAGGTCGTCAGGTGGTCGGGGATGGCGCCGGGGAACTCCGCCGAGGTCGAGACCGCCTTGCTGCCCGGCCGCTCCAGCGCCTTCGAGGTGAACGGCGCGAAGGCGGCGACGGCGTCCACCTTGCCCGCCACGAACGCGGCCGCGGCGGCGTCGGTCGGCAGGTTGGTGAGGTGGATGTCCTTCTCGGTCAGGTGGGCTTCCTGGAGCGCGAGCAGCAGCAGGTAGTGGTCGACCAGGCCCTGCTCGACCGCGACCGTCTTGCCCTTCAGGTCGGAGACGCTGGTGATTCCCTCCCGCGCGATGATCTTGTCGTTGCCGGTCGAGTTGTCGTTCACCAGCACGACCGAGAGCTTCGCGCCACCGCTGAGCGAACCCAGCGTGTCGTTGAGCGTCTGGCTGTTCGCGTCGATCGCGCCGCTGGACAGCGCGTTGATGCTGTCGGTGTAGTTGCCGAACCACTTCAGCTCGACGTCGACGCCGTTCTTGGCGAACAGGCCCTCCTCCTGGGCGACCTGCCAGGGGAACCAGCCCGGCCACGCACTGAAACCGAGGGTGATCTTGCCGCCGGACGCGGACGAGCTGTCGGAGCAGCCCGCCAGTGCGGTGACGCCGGTGAGCGTCAGCACACACAGCAGGGCGGTCAGCAAGCGGGAAGGGGGACGGGAAGTCACAACGCGCTCCAGGGGAAGCTGAGAAGGAGTTCCACCGAGGCGTGCTTACCCGGCGGAGACAAATCACCGGATGGCAAGAGGAGGGCGATGTCACCGGCACCGCGCACGGTCATCACTGCTCGCCCCCAGCCACCTGCAAGGATCATCGGAAGGAGATTTACCGAAGGGGTCACCCCACACCGTGTGAACCTGACAACCTGTGCGGATACCGGGCCACTCGTTGCCTCCCCGCGAGAGCCTAGCGACTAGCACAAGACCTCTACAACGCCCTCTCTAATACGCTCGGAGGAGTGACGATCGGTTAGACCGGTCAGCGGTACACGCGTTACTCCAAGATCGTTGGCCATGACCGGTCTCGTGGCACGAGCCGACCGCGGTGTTCACGAAATTGTCACCGACCAGTAGCCTCGGCGGCGGCCGATCCCCGCTTTTCGTCAGGTCTCCCACCTCAGCCGCTCCGCGACGAATGCGGCCTGCCTGCGCTCCCGGAACTCGGCTATCTCGGCGCGGTGCTGGGCTTCCAGATCGTCCACTTCGGACAGGCTGAACTTCGCCGCCCTGGTTTCCAAGGCCGATCGGCCCGCCTTTACGTCAGCACGCAGATCGGCGAGCTCGGCCGCGTCGACCGGCCGGAACCGCAGCCGGTCGAAGTGACGCAGCAGCCATGGCGGCTCCGCCGACCCCGGCACGTGCCGCCACACCGGCACGGTCCGCCCGACGAGCTGGTAGCCGCCGGGACCCTCCATTCCGTACACGCACAGGTAGACCCCGCCGATGCCGACCGCGTTCTGCGGCGTCCAGGTGCGCGCCGGGTCGTACTTGGTCGTCACCAGCCGGTGGCGCGGGTCGATCGGCAGCGCGACCGGGGCGCCGAGGTAGACGTCACCGAGCCCGACGACCAGGTACGTCGCCTCCCGCACGATCCGGAAAACGTCCGCGCGCTCCGGCAGGTCGTTGATCCGCCGGATGAACTCCACGTTGTCCGGGCACCACGGCGCGTCCGGGCGCACCGAACGCGCGTACCGCGCCATCGCCTCGTGCGCGGCCGGGTGGTCGAACGCGATCGGTAGCGTCACCTCGCGCACGTCCAGGGTGACCGCCGCCGGGTCCGGCACGGACTCGGCGAGTTCCGCCAGCAACCCGGCCAGCGTGCTCAGCGGCAGCAGCTCCTCGTCGACCTGCACCAGCAGCGACCGGACGCCTTCGACGATCTCCCGGACCCCGGCGGTCCCGGACCCGCGCAGCGCTTCGGCCAGCAGGTGGATCCACAGCCGCACGTGCAGGTCGAGCACCGCGGGCCCGGCCTCGGCCAGCAGGTGGTGATCACCGGCCCGGCGCAACGCCAGCGCGGGGCGATACCCGGTCGCCGGGAGTTCCGCGAGGGTGCCGTGCCCGTCCGGCGACACCGGCACTGGCACTGGCACTGGCACTGGCACGAGTACCGGCGCACGCTCGCCGTCGAGCGTGCGCTCGAACTCGGCGGCCACCGCGGCACGCGGGTCGGCCAGCAGCGCGGCCCGCGCGGCGTTGAGCGCGCCCGCTTCCGCCGGGCTCACCAGCTCCAGGCGCATCCGGTCGCCGGGGCGCGCCTGCGCGAGTTTCCACCGGTCCGCGCGGACGACGGTGAACGGCACCACGAACCCGCCGAGGCTCGGCCCGTCCGGCCCGACGATCACCGGGGTGTCCCCGGCCAGCATGATGCCGCCGACCGGGTAAGCGCTGTCATGGATGTTGGACGGGTGCAGCCCGGCCTCACCGCCGTCCACCCTCGCCCATCGGGGCGCGGGCCCGGTCAGCCGCACGCCGGTGCGATCGGCGCGGTGGTCGACGGTCCAGGCCGCGGCCAGCAGCTCCCCGACCCCGGCCTCGGTCAGGTGCTCGGGCGCGCCGTGCGGCCCGGCCAGCACCCGCACCGTCCACTCGGGTCCCAGCGGCGGCAGCAACGGGGCGACGTCGAGGGGCGCGGCCAGGTTCTCCGCCCGCCCGACCGGCAGCTCGTCACCCTCGGCCAGCGCGCGGCCGCCGAGGCCGCCGAACCCGCCGAGCAGGAACGTGGCCCGGCTGCCGAACACCTCCGGCACCCGGACGCCCCCGCCGACCGCGAGGTACGCGCGCATCCCGGGGCCCGCGCACGGACCTATGTCCACTGTGGACCCGGCGGCGACCGTCGTCACCACGCCGAGGCGCAACGGCCGCCCGTCGAGCGTGGCGGCGCTCGCCGCGCCGGTCAGGCAAACGGTGGTGCGCCGGGCGAACCGCAGCACCGGCCCGGTCATCACCGCTTCGAGCCCGGCCGCGCCCGGCGGGTTGCCGACCGCGAGGTTGGCCAGCGCGAAGGACAGGTCGTCCCAGGCGCCCGACGGCGGCACCCCGACGTCCCACATCCCGCCACGCCCGGCCAGATCCTGCACGGTGGTCTGCATTCCCGGTCTCAGCACGCTGACGGTGCCAGCCAGCAGCGCGGTGCCCGAGGTCATACCGGCCACCAGCCCAGCAGCCGGATCGGCGTGGGATTCCAGCCGTTGCAAGGGTTGTTGAGCTGCGGGCAGACGCTGATCAGCACGACGATGTCCCGCTCGGCGCGGACCTCGACATGCTTGCCCGGCGCCGAAAGCCCGTCGGCGAAGGTCAGGTCGCCCTCCGCGGTCAGCGGCACGTTCATGAAGAAGTTGATGTTGTGCCCGAGCCGCCGGGCGTCGATGCCCGCCCGCGCGCCGTAGCGCAGGAAGGTCTCGCGGCAGGCGTGCTGGTGCCGCGTGTGCTCGCCGTACCGCACCACGTTGGACTCCTGCGCGCACGCCCCGGCCACGGTGTCGTGCCGTCCGCAGGTGTCGGCGGTGACGGTGGCCAGCACGTCGAGGTTCACCGAAAGCAACTGCGAGCCGGTCCCCAAGTACGCGGCGCCCTGTGCACGGACCGTGTCCATCGGGCTGTACCGGTTGTCCAGGTCCGCGGCGTCGAAGAACAACGTGTCCACGGCCTGGTTGCCGTGCAGGTCGACGATGCGCAGCGAACCACCGGCGGGCACCGTGCCGACGAACCCGTCGCCGTCGGCGACCGTCACGTCCAGTGCCGCGCTGGCCGGGTCGAGTACCCCGGCCACGAGGGGCGAAGTCGTCTCGCTCATGCGAGCACCTCCCGCGCGGCCTGCAGCGCCCGCGCGCTCTCCGGCCGGAAAGTCCACGATGAGTCGTCCGGGCCGGGCGCCTCGGCCGGGCCGACCTCGGCGCGCACCCCCTGCGGCGCCCAGCGGGTGTCCAGCGGATGTGGCGCGGTCGAGAGCACGACCAGCACGTCCAGTTCGGCTCGCAGCGTCACCCAGTCACCCGTCTTCGCGTACTCCGGAACGAAGGTCAGCGAACCCACCTGGTCGGTGGAAGTGGCTACCTTGGCGAAAAAGTTGACGCACCCGTGCAGATCCGCCGCGCCCCGGCCGTGCTTGCGCAGCTCGCTGAGCAGCCCGGACCGCGCGGAGTGCCGCCAGCCGTTGCGGTCGCTGGAGTAGCTCGACGGGCCGAACCGCGCGACCTGCGCGTCGACCGAATGGCCGCACAGGCAGTCGTGCCAGTCCAGCGACGAGCCCGTGACCGAGCACAGCGCCGCGCCGAGGTCCGACATCAGCACCATCGGCGGGTGCACGCGGGCACTCATCTGTGCCTTGAGCGTGTCCGGGATGTTCAGCCGGTCCACCGGGTGGCGGTCGGCGAAGATCAGCGTCGAACAGTTCGCACCGTCCCCCAGCGCGGTCAGCCGCAGCTCCCGGCCCGCCCGCACCCGCACGGACCAGGCGCCGCCGCCGGGCACCTCGTGGTTCACCACTGGAGTTTCCGTCATTCCGCACCGTCCGGGGTCGCCTTCAGCAGCAGCATGCCCCAGACCCTAGCGAAGATCGTCAGCGGAAACGGTGGTGATTTCGACCGGTTCAGACGGCGCCGTACTGCCGGTCACCCGCGTCGCCGAGACCGGGCACGATGAACCCGGAATCGTTGAGCCGCTCGTCGATACTCGCGGTGACGATCCGCACCGGCAGCCCGGTCTTCTCCAGGTGCGCGATGCCCTCGGGCGCGGCCAGCGCGCAGATCGCCGTCACGTCGGTGGCGCCGCGATCGGTCAGCAGCCGGATCGTGTACTCCATCGAGCCGCCGGTCGCGAGCATCGGGTCGAGCACCAGCACCGGCCGGTCGGCGAGCGACTCGGGCAGCGATTCGAGGTACGGCGTCGGCTTGAGCGTCGCCTCGTCGCGCGCGAGCCCGACGAAGCCCATCTGCGCGTCCGGGATCAGCCGGTGCGCCTCGTCGGCCATGCCGAGCCCGGCCCGCAGGACCGGCACCAGCAGCGGCGGACTGGCCAGCCGGTAACCCTCGGTGCGCGCGACCGGCGTGTGGATCCGCTCGGTGCGCACGGGCGCCGCACGCATGGCTTCGTACACGAGCATGACGGTCAACTCGTGCAGCGCGGCGCGGAAGGCGGCGCTGTCCGTGCGCGCGTCACGCATGGTGGAGAGCCGGGCCTTGGCCAGCGGATGATCAACGACGTGCACGTCCATACCGCCTAACCTAACCCGTAGACCTCCTGGGCGTCGCGGCTGACCTCGTAGAAGTTGACCGCCTCGAAGAAGTGCCCGACGACCGGGCCCAGCTTCTCCCCCGGCCAGTCCGGCACGGCGAAATCGCCGCGGTCCCCGGTGGGTGAAATATCCACCGTCATGGTCCAGTTCGCATAGGTTCCGCTGACGGTCCAGCTCTGCTTCATCCGTTTTCTCCTTCGGTACCAAGGAATCATCGCGTCAGCGTCGGGGGCTGCCATGCGGTCACGCAAACCTTCCTTCAGGTGAGCGCCCTTTCCTGACCACCTGGCACGACCGGAGGGTGTGCGCAGGTGAAAGGGGAGCGCAATGGTGAAGCGCAAAGGGATCTCGGTCCGCCAGCGACGGGTGTCGGCGGACCTGCGATCCTGGCGGCTCGCGAGGGGCATGAGCTGCAAGGACGTCGCAGAGGCCCTGGACTGCTCGGAGACGAAGATCAGCCGCATGGAGACCGGCGAACGCGGCCTCTACGCGGACGACGTCGCGGCGGTGCTGGGTTTCCTGCGGGTCCCGGCCGTGCACCGGCACGAGTTGCTGGGGCTGCTCCGGGCGGGCGAGGAGAAAAACTGGCACGAGATCCACGGCAAACTCCCGACGAACTGGAAGGAGCTCATACGGTTCGAGAAGGAAGCCGTGGCCATCCGCAACTACGAGCCGATGCTTATTCCTGGGCTGGCCCAGATCCCCGAGTACTCCCGCGCAATCATGCGAGGCGCGAACCCGAAGCTTTCTGAAATGGACGTAGAGTCACTGGTCACCGTGCGCATGACGCGACAGGTGATCCTCGGCAGGCGAACTGCTCCGAACGTGCATCTCATGCTCGACGAGAGCGTGTTGCGCCGCCCAGTGTGCGATCCACGCATCATGGAAGACCAACTTCGGCGGCTACTGGCAGTAGGCAAACGCTCGAATGTTGTCGTCCAGATCGTGCCGTTCACAGCTGCTGCGAACCCCGGACTGGAAGGACCGTTTGTAATCCTCGACTTCGCTGCCGAACCACCTGTCGCGTACATGGACAGCCGAGGTACGAGCAGTTTTCTTGAGGAAGAGGCCCACATTGATCGTGTTAGGGTCGCTTGGCTGGGTATTCGTGCCATTGCACTGTCACCCGACGAATCGGCCCGGCTGATTGCCGACGTGCTCGGCGACCTGACGACACGCGAGGAGCGCGAACCATGATCGCCCACGACTTCTCCCAAGCCGCTTGGCGCAAGAGCAGTTACAGCAGCAGCGACGCGAACTGCGTCGAGGTAGGCGCCTGGCGCAAGAGCAGTCACAGCTCCGACGACGCGAACTGTGTGGAGATCGCGCTCACCGCACCCGTCGTCGGCGTCCGCGACACCAAGGACCGCGACGGGGGCACCCTGGCGTGGTCCGGCCCCGCGTGGTCGGCTTTCGTGGAGTCCTACCAGTCGGCGGGCGCGTAGTCCTTCATGAAGCGCCCGTGGATGTCCTCGCCCAGCTCGCCGCGGACGATGGGGTCGTACACGCGCGCCGCGCCGTCGACCAGGTCGAGCGGCGCGTGGAAACCCTCGTCCGCCAGCCGCATCTTGGTCGGGTGCGGGCGCTCGTCGGTGATCCAGCCGGTGTCGACGCTGGTCATCAGGATGCCGTCGGTCTCCAGCATCTCCTGCGCGCTGGTGCGGGTCAGCATGTTCAGCGCGGCCTTCGCCATGTTCGTGTGCGGGTGGCCGGGGCCCTTGTAGCCGCGGCCGAACTGGCCCTCCATCGCCGACACGTTGACGATGTACTTCCGCCGCGCCTTCGACGCGACCATCGCCGGACGCAGCCTGCTGACCAGGATGAACGGCGCGGTCATGTTGCACAGCTGCACTTCCAGCAGCTCGGTCGCGTCGACCTCCTCGACGCGCTGGACCCAGCTGTTCGACGAGTGCAGGTCGGGCACGAGGCCACCGGCGTCGATGGCGGTCTCGGCGGTGATCCGCTCCAGCGTCGCCGAACCGGCCGTGAGCGCCAGCGCGGTGAGCTCGCTCGCCTGGTGCGGCAGCTGGTGCTCGGACAGCGAACTGGTCAACGCCGCCGGATGCGCGTCGCTGATGTGGTCGAAGGTGATCATCTCCGGCAGCGGCCCGGCGGGCAGCGGCGCCGACTCGGCCTCGGCAAGCAGCGCGTAGGAGCCGGGTGAGCGCCGGACGGTCTGGGCGGCGTTGTTGATCAGGATGTCGAGGTGGCCCTGCGCGCTCACGGTGTCCGCGAGGCCGACGACCTGCGCCGGGTCGCGCAGGTCGATCCCGATGATGCGCAGCCTGTCCAGCCACTCCGCGCTGTCCGGCATCGAGGCGAACCGGCGGATCGCGTCGTTCGGGAAGCGGGTGGTGATCGTCGTGTGCGCGCCGTCCCGCAGCAGCCGCAGCGCGATGTACATGCCGATCTTCGCCCGGCCGCCGGTGAGCAGCGCCCGTTTGCCGGTGAGGTCGGTCCTGGCGTCGCGGCGCGCGTGGTTGAGCTTCGCGCAGTCGGGGCAGAGCTGGTGGTAGAAGGCGTCGACCAGGTGGTACCGCTGCTTGCAGATGTAGCAGGCGCGGGACTGGATCAACGTCCCCGCGGTGGCGCCTTCGGCATTCGAAACGAGCGGGATGCCCTGGGTCTCGTCGTCGATCCGCTGCGGGGAGCCCGTCGCGGTGGCGGCCGTCACCGCCCTGTCGGCCGCGAGGACGGACTCACGCTTCTCGACGCGCCTTCGCTGCTTCACGGACTTGAAGATCCTGGCCGTCGCCCGGCGGACCTGGACGGCGTACGGATGCTCGACGGGCAGCTTGTCGACCTGGGCCAGCACCCGGAGGCAGACCTCCATGTCCGCCGCGTCGACTTCGACGAGCTCCTCGACCTGGGGTCCTTCACACGCCGTCATGCCACTGCCATTCCATCGCCGATGCCTACGTTGCTACCCCACCACTGTAAATGCCCCAGCTCAGGCGGCCGGGGCTGGCTTCCCGTCCGGGTGCCCCGAAGAACGCGGCGAGGTCGCGGCCCGGGACGCCGGGGCAACGTACTGTTCGGTGTCGCCGAGGGAATCGTGGTGCTCGGCGACCCGCACGCGCTCGAACGTCTGCGCGCCGACCTCCTGCCGCAACGCGAACAGCACCATCGCGCCACCCTGCGCCCAGCTTGGCGGGATCGGGCCGGGCGATCGGGCCCGTTGCCTGGCCACAGCGCGGCGCCGGTACCGGGGTGGCGGCGGCGACTCCCGGCGGCGAACACGGCCGCACAGCGGAGTTTCGTGTTGGCTGGCAGGCGTGTTCAAAAGGGCGGCGGCTCCGTCCGGGGTTCGTGGAGCACCGGAGGTGGGCTTACGTGGACCCCGCCGGAGGGCGTGGTGATCGTCAACGTGCCGTCCGGGGTCATGTCATAGGTCCAGCCGGGTTCTTCCTTGACGAGGTTATGACTCCGGCATTCGCCGGTGAGGTTGGTGTCTGCGGTTTCTCCGCCCGCGGCGCGGGAGATCGCGTGGTCGAGGTCGCAGAAGTGCGACGGGCGGTGGCAGCCATTGGTGCGGCACTCTCGATCACGGACCCGGATGAACGCGGCGAGGTTTGCCGGAGGCCGGTATTTGTCACGGCCGACGCTCAACAGTTGCCCGGTATCGGGATCAGTGATCAACCGATTCCAGGTCGAGCCGGTTGAGGTGGCGATGTCGCGGGCCAGCCACGCGGGAATCGCACCATACCCGGCCAGCTCAGCGGGATCTTCCTTCACCCCGGCAAGGGTCAGCAGATCCACGTAGACATGGATATCGGCCTTCACCGAGGAGTCACCGTCGCGATCGGACAAGAGCCGGTCAGCGAACACGTCGGCGCGCAACTGGTCGAGGGTGCGGGTCTTGTCGATCCGGCGCAACGCGCGGGCGGCGCGATCCACAGAAGTGTAGACAGCACTGGCCTTCTCCACCGGCAGATCCGCGGTGAGCGTGGCCATCGTGTGGTCCTGGTGGGTCAATGCGATGTGTCGTTCCCGTCTTCGAGCCCGCGATCTTTCCCGGTACCCCTCAGGATCGAGCTGCTGGATCACCCGGTTCACCGCGGCGCGAATCGAGCTGGGGTCTTTACCTGCCAGGCGAGTGGCCATGATCTCGTCGACGCGCCGAGCGAGATCGTCGGACAGGATCGAGGTCGGATCCACCACTTTGGACGCTTTGTAGAGGTCAATGTCCCCGCGTCGCAGAGCGGCGAAGGCGCCTGGCAACCGGGTGGTCAGCGCGATGGCCTGGGAGATCTCGGCTCCGGCTTGATAGAGAGAGATGGACAGCTCGAGGGCGAGGTCGGCGGTGACGGATCGCCGGGATCCGTCACCGGCCGCGGCGAGGGCGATGGAGGTGACCTTGTCGGCTTGCAGTCGTGAGATCGCGGCCTGGATCTCACCGGCGGCGGCGACGTGATTGACACGAGGAGATGTGTGGGTCATATCCCTATTTTACCCGAACAAATGTTCGAATCGCCACTAGTCAGGCAAGAACCGCGACCTTTTTTTCCAGCACTGGTGCTGTGTCCTTGAACGTTGGCCGGGTTGGAGACACTGGATCAGCCCTTCACCCCCTGAAGCCTGCGCACACTCGCCGCCTACCCGACCCCCAACCACGGCATCACCTTCCAACGGACCAAAACCTGACCAGCCAGCGCCAGAACCAAAAGCCCGGCCGGAGACGCCCTCCTCAGCGGGACCGCCGCGCGAACCAGGCGACCCAGCGGCGTTGCCACGGGGTCTCGACGGCTCGCTCGTGGTGGTGTTCCCGTGTCCAGGCAATGGCTTCGTCGGCGGTGAGCCCGGACAGCGTCGCCAGGCAGGAAAGCACGGTGCCGGTCCGGCCGACTCCGCCGTAGCAGGCGACTTCGACGTCGTGGCCGTCCCGCGCCCGCGCGTGCAGCGCCACGATGTCGCGGTGCGCGCCCGCCCAGTCCAGCGGGAGCAGGAAGTCGGGCCAGCGGACCCACCCGTGCTCCCAGGCGAGGTCGCCGTCGTACTTCCGGCGCAGCTTCGCGCCGCCCAGGTACAGCCCGAATTCCGGGTTGGGGCCGCCCGGAGCGGGCCGACCGAGGCCTCGGCCCCGCAGCGAGACCCCGTCCGGCAGCTCGAGCGCGCCCACCAGCGATGACTTCATCACGACATCATCACAAAACCAGGCCGTCGTGTCCGCCGAACGATGGACCACGAGGGACCGCCGCAGGGCTAGGCTCGCCAGAGTGAGCGAAGAGCCAACCCTCCCCTGTCCAGACCAGATGCGCGCGTCCGACAGTGACCGCGAACGGGTCGCGCAGGTCTTGCACGCCGCCCTGTCCGAAGGCCGCATCACGGTCGACGAACTCGAGGAGCGGCTCACGACCGTCTACGCGGCGAAGACCCTCGGCGAGCTGAGGCCGGTGACCGCGGACCTTCCGCTGCCCGCGGGCTCGTCGTCCGGCGTGCTCCAGCCCGCGTCCAGCCAGGTGCTCGGATTTCCCGACGAGCGGATCGGCGGGCACCCCGGCTCGGCCTCGTCGATCGCGGTGATGTCCGGCGCCACTCGCAAGGGCAGCTGGGTACTTCCGCCCAACCACAACAGTTTCGCCTTCTGGGGCGGCGTCGAGATCGACCTCCGCCAGGCCCGGTTCACCGAGAAGAACTCGACGATCACCGCCGTCGCGATCATGGGCGGCATCGACATCGTCGTGCCGGACGACATCAACGTCGACGTGACCGGCATCGGGTTCATGGGCGCGTTCGAGCTCCAGGACCGCTCCGGCGCGCCGCCCGCCCCGGCGACCGCGCCCACGGTGAAGATCACCGGCCTGGCCTTCTGGGCAGGCGTCACCGTCTATCGCCGCCCGCGCAAGAGGGCCCAGGGCGAGCTCGAGTCCTGATCCGAGCACGAGGCCGGACCGCCACGAACATGCCCCATTGACAAAACTTATTTTTATGTTCAAGATGGTTTTCGCGATGAGAGACGTCATGTACCTGGACCAGATCGAACTGGCCGAGACCCTGCTCAAGCCGCAGCGCATCGAGGTGCTGCGGCAGCTAGCCGAGCCCCGGTCCTGCACCGAGGTCGCCGCCCGGCTCGACCAGACCCCCCAGCGGGTCTACTACCACGTGAAAAGGCTGGCGGACGCCGGTTTCGTGACACAGGTGACCGAGCGCAAGGTGCGCGGCATCCACGAAGGCGTCTACCAGGCCAGCGCCCGCTCGTACTGGCTGTCCCCGCGCCTGGTCGGCCGGATCGGCCCACGCAAGCACCGGGACGAGCTGAGCCTCGGCTACCTGCTGGACCTGATGGAGGAGGTCCAGCAGGACGTCGCGGCACTGGACAGGGCAGTGCTCGACAAGGCGGCACCGGAGCTGCCGTCGCTCGGTGTCTCCGGCGAGATCCACGTCCGGCCGGAGCTGCGCGAAGAGTTCATGGCCGACCTCAAGCAGACGTTGCAGGACCTGTTCACCCGTTACGGCGGCGCCGAAGGTGATGCCTTCAAGCTCGCCATCGCCTGCTACCCGAAGGAGAAGTCCGATGACTGAGCCGATGAGCGTCCGCGTCCGCGTGCGAGCACCGATCGCCGACGTCTGGCACGCCTTGACCGACCCCGCGGCGCTACGGGTCTGGCTGGCCGAGCACGCCGAGGTGGACCTGCCCGCCCGCTATCAGTTCTGGGGCCGCTACACGCCCGAGGGCGACGTGCCCCGGCAGCGCCTGCTCCAGGCCGAAGACCACACGCTGCGCTTCGCCTGGACCCTCGCCGACACGGAGACGATCGTCGAGATCCGCCTCGCCGAGGAGTCGGCGTCGGCCACTTTCCTTACCCTGTCCCAAACCGGACTGCCCGGCTACGCCGAAACAGTGGCCGGAGTGGGCACGCTCAGCTTGGTGCACACCTTCTGGGCGCTGGCGATCGCGAACCTGGCGGAGCACGCCGAGGGCCGCGAACCCACCCTGAAATGCGACTTCACCACACCCGAGACGCGCGAGCAGCTGATCATCGGCGCGACCCCGGAAGCGGTGTACAGCTCACTCATCGACCCCGAAGCGTTCGCGCAGTGGTTCGGCGCGCGGATCGAGGTGGAACCGCACGTCGGCGGCCGCTGGGCCATGGGCGGCTTCGACATGGACGAGACGCCGGCCAAGATCCTCGAACTCGAACCCGATCACCAGCTGTCGCTCGGCTGGGACAACGGGATGACCGCCTCCTGGGAGCTGGCGGAGTCGGACGGCAAGACCCGGCTCACCTTCGTCCAGAGCGGCTTCGACGACGGCCGCCCCTCGTACGACTCTTGGCTGGGCTGGCTCAGCGGGTTCGTCGAGCTGCGGCGCTTCCACGAGATCGAAGACTGGCGCCCGATGTGGCTCGACGTCCAGCTGGCGGGCCTCCCCGACGGCCTGCTCACCATCCATGAGTGAACCCGAGACCGAGCCGAGCCGCCTCGACGAGCTCGAGGTCGTCATCCGGTGCGAGCGCAACGTCGTCTCGCCGTCGACCCGCTGGACGGCAGGATGTTCTTCCTCGTCCAGGCACAGGCGCCCGCGCAACAGGCGCGGCTGGAGGGCGTGACCAACCTCGTCTCGGGAACGGAGCTGGCTCGGTCACCACCTGGCTGGAGGCGGGCGCCACGAAGGACGCCCTGGCGGCCGACCTCCTGGAGTTCCTGGCCCCCGGCGGCTACCCCGAGCGTGAGCAAGGGACCTTTGCTGCCACCCGCTGAAACCGGACTCGCACGGACAGTGGACGCCGATCGTGTGCGTTCGCTAATCCGGCACCGCCGCCTACACTCACCGCTATGACAGCTACGACCAGCGCGCCGAAGGTGACGGCCACCCCGCCGCCGAGGGCGACCCCGTCATCCATCACAGAAGTGACTCGCGACGAGGCGAGCCTGCGCCGGTTCCTCCACGGGCTGCCCGGCGTCGACCAGGTCGGCGTCGAGCAGCGCGCGGCGGGCCTCGGGACCCGCAGTATCAAGAAGGCCGCCAAGCTCTGGGCGATCGACACCGCCATCTCGATGGTCGACCTGACCACACTCGAAGGTGCCGACACCCACGGGAAGGTGCGTGCGCTCTGCGCGAAGGCGAAGCGCCCCGACCCCGACCACCCGGACACTCCCCAGGTCGCGGCCGTGTGCGTGTATCCGGACATGGTGGCGACGGCGGTCGAAGCGCTCCAGGGCACCGGTATCAGCGTGGCGAGCGTGGCGACCGGCTTCCCGTCCGGGCGCACCAGCCGCGAGATCAAGCTCGCCGACGTGAAGATCGCCGTGGACGCCGGAGCCGACGAGATCGACATGGTGATCGACCGCGGCGCCTTCCTCGAAGGGCGCTACGCGCAGGTCTTCGAGGAGATCCAGGCGATCAAGGCCGCCTGTGGCGAAACGCACCTCAAGGTCATCCTGGAGACGGGCGAACTCGCGACGTACGACAACGTGCGGCGCGCGTCCTGGCTGGCACTGCTGGCGGGTGGCGACTTCATCAAGACGTCCACCGGCAAGGTGTCCCCCGCCGCGACGCTGCCGGTCACCCACGTGATGCTGCAGGCCGTCCACGACTGGCACCACCAGACCGGCGAGCTGCGCGGGGTCAAGCCCGCCGGCGGCATCCGGACCACGAAGGACGCCATCAAGTACCTGGTCGCGGTGCACGAGGTCGCGGGCGGGCAGTGGCTGACGCCGCACCTGTTCCGGTTCGGCGCCTCCAGCCTGCTCAACGACCTGGTGCTGCAGCGCCGCACTCAGGCCGACGGCCACTACAGCGGCCCCGACTACGTCACAGTCGACTGACCCGATAGATACGGACTAGAAATGCCTCTGTTCGAATACGCTCCGGCGCCGGAGTCGCGCGCCATCGCGAACCTCAAGCCGTTCTACCGGCCGTTCATCAACGGCAAGTTCGTCGACGGGTCCGGTGAGCCGCTCAAGACGCTGAACCCGGCCACCGAAGAGGTGCTCGCCGAGGTCGGCACCGCCTCGGTGTCCGATGTGGACACAGCGGTCAAGGCCGCGCGCAAGGCCTACGACACCGTCTGGTCGAAGATGCCCGGCGCCGAGCGCGCCAAGTACCTGTTCCGCATCGCGCGGCTGATCCAGGAACGTGGCCGCGAGCTCGCGGTGCTGGAAAGCCTCGACAACGGCAAGCCGATCAAGGAGTCCCGCGACTCCGACATCCCGACGGCCGCCGCGCATTTCTTCTATCACGCGGGCTGGGCCGACAAGCTCGACTACGCCGGGTACGGCCCGAACCCCCGCCCCCTCGGCGTCGCGGGCCAGATCATCCCGTGGAACTTCCCGCTGCTGATGCTGGCGTGGAAAATCGCGCCCGCGCTGGCCACCGGCAACACGGTGGTGCTCAAGCCCGCGGAGACGACCCCACTCACCGCGCTGGTCTTCGCCGAGATCTGCCAGCAGGCGGAGCTGCCGCCGGGCGTGGTCAACATCCTGCCAGGAGCGGGCGACGTCGGCGCTTCGCTGGTCGGGCACGGCGACGTCAACAAGATCGCGTTCACCGGGTCGACCGACGTCGGCAAGCTGATCCAGCGCCAGGTCGCCGGGACGGCCAAGAAGCTGACGCTGGAGCTCGGCGGCAAGGCCGCGAACATCGTGTTCGACGACGCGCCGCTCGACCAAGCCGTCGAAGGCATCGTCAACGGCATCTTCTTCAACCAGGGTCACGTCTGCTGCGCGGGTTCGCGGCTGCTGGTCCAGGAGTCCATCGCGGAAGAGGTGCTGGAGAAGCTGCGGTACCGCGTCTCCACGCTGCGCCTCGGCGACCCGCTGGACAAGAACACCGACATCGGCGCGATCAACTCGGCCGAGCAGCTGGCGAAGATCAAGGGCCTCGTCGAGACCGGCGACGCCGAGGGCGCGCAGCGCTGGACCAGCCCGTGCCCGGTGCCGGAGAAGGGTTTCTTCTTCGCCCCCACGGTGTTCTCCGACGTGCACCAGTCGATGCGCATCGCCCGCGAGGAGATCTTCGGCCCGGTGCTGTCCGTGCTGACCTTCCGCACCCCGGACGAGGCCGTCGCCAAGGCGAACAACACCCCGTACGGCCTGTCCGCCGGGATCTGGACCGAGAAGGGCTCGCGCATCCTCTGGCTGGCGAACCAGCTGCGGGCAGGCGTCATCTGGGCCAACACGTTCAACCGCTTCGACCCCGCCGCGCCGTTCGGCGGCTACCAGGAATCGGGTTTCGGCCGCGAAGGCGGCCGCACCGGGCTGGAGGCCTACCTCAATGTCTGAGAACCGCATCGCCGTCGCCAAGACGTACAAGCTCTACCTCGGCGGCAAGTTCCCCCGTTCCGAGTCCGGCCGGGTCTACCCGGTCACCGACGCCAAGGGCAAGTTCCTGGCCAACGCCTCCCACGCGTCCCGCAAGGACGTGCGGGACGCGGTCGTCGCGGCACGCAAGGCGTTCGGCGGCTGGTCGGCCGCGACGGCCTACAACCGCGGGCAGGTGCTGTACCGCGTGGCCGAAATGCTCGAAGGCCGCCGCGAGCAGTTCGTCACCGAGGTAATCGCTTCCGAAGGCGTGCCGGCCAGGAAGGCACAGTCCCTTGTGGACGCTTCGATCGACCGCTGGGTCTGGTACGCGGGCTGGACGGACAAGATCGCGAGCGTGCTGGGCAGCACGAACCCGGTGTCCGGGCCGTACTTCTCGTTCACCGTGCCGGAGCCGACCGGGGTCGTCGGCGTGCTCGCGCCCCAGCAGTCCTCGCTGCTGGGCCTGGTGAGCGTGCTCGCGCCGGTCCTCGCGACGGGCTCGACGGCCGTCGTCGTGTCCAGCGCCGACCGGCCGCTGCCCGCGATCACCCTGTCCGAGGTGCTCGCGACCGCCGACCTGCCGGGCGGGGTGGCGAATCTCCTCACCGGCCAGGCGTGGGAGCTGGGCGGCTGGCTGGCCACCCACGGTGACGTCAACGCGATCGACCCGACCGGCGCGAACCCCGAAGCCCGCGCCGACCTGGCCCGTGACGCGGCAGGCACGGTCAAGCGCGTCCTGACCGTGCCCGAAGCCGAACCCGACTGGACCGAGGCCCCGGACATCTCACGGCTGCGGCGCTACCTTGAGGCCAAGACCGTCTGGCATCCGCTCGGCGTCTGAAAACCTGGCTGAGGTGGGCCGTTACCCGGTCAGGTAACGGCCCGCCTCAGCGGTTCAGGTCGGTGTTCAGCATCGGCCTGCCCGGCAGCGGCGTCCCGGGGTGCGCCTGCAGGCCGTCGATCATGATGCCGATGCAGCGCGCCGTGGCCATCTTCGCCACTTCCGGCGTCTTCGCGCTCAGCTGACGCAACAGCAGGGCGAAGAGCATCGCGACGTCCCCGGTGCCGACGTCGGCGCGCAGGATCTTCTCCCGTTGCGCGCCCTGGACGAGCACCTCGAGCACCTCAAGCAGCTCGTCGCGCAACGAGCCGACGGCGGGGTCCTCCTTGAGGATCGTCAGCGCCCTGGCCGACACCATCGCCAACTGGACGCTCAGCTGCAGCTCGACCGACTGGTGGATCAGCCGGACCAGCGCGGCCCACGAGGTCGGCTCCTCGTCGGCGGCCGCTTTCGCGTCCACCAGCACACGGTCGAAATTGTCCACCGCGACGGCGCGGATCAGCGCGTCGCGGTCCGGGAACCGCCGGTAGAGGGTGCCGACGCCGACTCCGGCGGCGCGGGCGATCTCCTCCATGGGCACCTCGGCGCCCTGCTCGACGAAGATGACACGCGCCGCGGCGATGATCTGCTCCCTGTTACGACGCGCGTCGGCGCGCAGGGTGGTCTCAGGGTCGGCTGTCATGCCATTGGCCTCTCGCTAGCTCCGGCGCGCCGATTCTCGCATGGTTACCCGGCCACCTCCGGCCTGCACAGTTCGTCACCCTTTCGCGCGTGGACGAAAACCTTCCACTTGAGTACGGTGGAGTGAGAACCGGAATCTGATCGTCCACATACGCTTTGTCCGGATTGGGGCCCGAAATGACTGAAGTCGCCGAACCTGGCGTGACCACCTTCCCGATGACGCGGACCTGCCCGTTCTCCCCACCACCGAAGTACAAGACCCTCCGCGAAGAGACCCCGATCAGCCGCGTCGAGCTGCCCACCGGCGCCAGCGCGTGGGTGCTCACCAAGCTGGCCGACATTCGCCAGATGCTCACCGACCCGCGCTTCAGCTCGGACCGGCAGCACCCGGGTTTCCCATTGCTGGTCAAGGGCGGACGGCCGTTCGGGAAGCTCAAGCCGTCCCTGATCAGCATGGACGCGCCCGAGCACGGTCCCGCCCGTCGCGAGGTGGTCGGTGAGTTCACGGTCAAGCGGATGAAGGCGCTCCAGCCCCGCATCCAGGAGATCGTCGACGAGCGCATCGACGCGATGCTCGCCGCCGGTGGCACTGTCGACCTGGTCGAGCTGCTGTCGCTGCCCGTGCCGTCGCTGGTCATCTGCGAGCAGCTGGGGGTGCCCTACGCGGACCACGACTTCTTCCAGGCCCACAGCTCGGCGTTGCTGAACCGGGACACCGCCCCGGAAGACCGCTTGCACGCCGTCGACGAGCTGCAGCAGTACCTGAGCGACCTGGTCACCGGCAAGGAGGCCGAGCCGACCGACGACCTGATCGGCCGCCAGATCGTCAAGACCCGCGAAGAGGGCACGTACGACCACGAATCGCTCGTCTCGCTGTCGTTCCTGCTGCTCATCGCCGGGCACGAGACCACCGCGAACATGATCTCGCTCGGCACGCTCAACCTGCTCCAGAACCCCGAGCAGCTCGCCGCGATCAAGGCCGACCCCGGCAAGACCCTCGAAGCCGTCGAAGAGCTGCTGCGCTTCTTCACCATCGCCGACCTCGCGGCCTCCCGCGTCGCGATCGAGGACGCCGAGATCGGCGGCCAGCTGATCCGCGCCGGTGAAGGGGTCCTCGGCCTCGGCTACGCGGCGAACCGGGACGCCGAAGCGTTCGACAACCCGGACGAGTTCGACATCGCCCGCGGCGCGCGCCACCACGTCGCCTTCGGCTTCGGCGCGCACCAGTGCCTCGGCCAGAACCTGGCCCGGATGGAACTGCAGATCGTCTTCGACACCCTGTTCCGCAGGCTGCCCGGCCTCAAGCTCGCGGTGGACGTCGACGACCTGCCCTTCAAGCACGATTCGGCCATCTTCGGCCTCTACCGCATGCCTGTGACCTGGTAAGGGGAGCTCCCATGACCGAAATGCTCGATCAACCGGCACTGACGATGCCGATGGACCGCAAGTGCCCGTTCGCGCCGCCAGCCGAGTACGCCCAGCTCCGCGAGACCGCACCGGCCGCCAAGGTGGACATCGCCAACGGCGAACAGGCCTGGGTGCTGACGCGGCACGAGGACGTCCGCGCGGTCCTCAACGACCAGCGGTTCAGCGCCAACCGCACCAACCCGGTCTTCCCGCAGCTGGTCGAACGCATCCAGCGGAGGGAGGACAACCCCTTCACTCCGTCCCTGCTCGGCATGGACGCGCCGGAGCACGGCCCGGCCCGGCGCGCGGTCGTCGGCGAGTTCACCGTGCGCCGGATGGAAGCGCTGCGCCCGCGCGTCCAGGAGATCGTCGACGAGCGGATCGACGCGATGCTGGCCGCCGGCGGCACCGTCGACCTGGTGGAGATGTTCTCGCTGCCGGTGCCGTCACTGGTGATCTGCGAGCTGCTCGGAGTGCCCTACGCCGACCATGACTTCTTCCAGTCCTGCACGTCGAAAATGCTCAGCAGGGCGGTCGGCCCGGCTGAGCGGGAGGAGTCGTTCCAGAGCTTCCGCAAGTACCTCGACGACCTGGTCACCGCCAAAGAAGCCGTATCGACCGACGACCTGCTGGGCCGTCAGATCGTGAAGACCCGCGAGGACGGCACGTTCAACCACGAGGCGCTGGTCGGCCTCGCGTTCCTGCTACTGCTCGCCGGGCACGAGACCACCGCGAACATGATCTCGCTCGGCACCCTCGCGCTGCTGGAGAACCCGGGCCAGCTCGCCACGATCACGAACGATCCCGGCAAGACCCTCGAAGCCGTCGAGGAGCTGCTGCGCTACTTCACCATCACCGACACCGTGACCGCGCGGCTGGCGAAGGAGGACGTCGAGATCGGTGGCGTGACTATCAAGGCGGGCGAGGGGATCTTCGCGCTGGGCGCGTCCGCGAACCGTGACCCGGAAGCGTTCGAGAACCCGGACGAGCTGGACATCGAGCGCGGCGCGCGGCACCATGTCGCCTTCGGCTTCGGCGCACACCAGTGCCTCGGCCAGAACCTGGCACGGATGGAACTGCAGGTCGTCTACGACACGCTGTTCCGTCGCATTCCCGGACTCCGGCTCGCCAAGGCCGTCGACGACCTGCCGTTCAAGAACGACGCGTCGATCTTCGGCCTGCACGAGCTTCCGGTCACCTGGTAGGAGATAACCATGAAGATCATCGCGGACACCGGCAAGTGCGTCGGCGCCGGACAGTGCGTGCTCACCGAACCCGAGGTGTTCGACCAGAGCGAGGACGACGGCACGGTCATCGTGCTGGTCACCGAGCCCGAGGGCGAACTCGTCGAGAAGGCCAGGCAGGCCGTCCACATCTGTCCCAGCCAGGCACTTTCGCTGGCCGAGTGAGCTGAGCGGGCCCCGAAAGCCCCTGAAGGCCACCATCACGGCGTCTAACGCCGTGATGGTGGCCTTCAGAGGCAAGCAAAACTAGCCGAGGCGCAGGGTGGTCTCGGGGTGGAACGCGTGGACCTCGGACTCGCCGCGCAGTGCGACGCGGACCGTCGAGCCCATGCGCGGCGGGGTCCGGCCGTCGACGCGCACGACGAACCGGTCAGTGCCGACGCGGCCGTGCAGATAGGCGTCCGCGCCGAGTTCCTCGACGAGCTCCACCGCCAGGTCGAAGCCCTCCTCGGACTCGCCGACCAGGCGCAGCGACTCCGGCCGCACGCCGAACGTGACCTCCGAAAGCCCCCTCGCCGCGTCGACGACGGAACGCGCCAGCGGCACGGTGACGCCGCCGAGCTTGACGCCGCCGTCGACCAGCGGCGCCGTGGCCAGGTTCATCGCGGGCGAGCCGATGAACCCGGCGACGAACGCGTTCACCGGCCGGTCGTACAGCTCGCGCGGTGTGTCGCACTGCTGCAGCACGCCGTCCTTGAGCACGGCCACGCGGTCGCCCATCGTCATCGCCTCGACCTGGTCGTGCGTGACGTAGATGGTCGTCGTGCCGAGCCGCCGCTGCAGCGCGGCGATGTTCGCCCGGGTCTCGACCCGCAGCTTCGCGTCCAGGTTGGACAGTGGCTCGTCCATCAGGAACACGCTGGGCTCACGCACGATCGCGCGGCCCATCGCCACCCGCTGCCGCTGCCCGCCCGAGAGCGCCTTCGGCTTGCGGTCGAGGTACTTCGTCAAGTCCAGCAACGCGGCGGCCTCGCCGACCTTGGCCGAGATATCCTCTTTGGACAGTCCGCGCAGCTTGAGCGCGAAGCCCATGTTGTCGGCCACGGTCATGTGCGGGTACAGCGCGTAGGACTGGAACACCATCGCGATGTCGCGGTCCTTCGGCGGCAGGTCCGACACGTCCCGGTTGCCGATGTGGATCGCGCCTTCGTTGACGTCTTCGAGGCCCGCGAGCATCCGCAACGCCGTCGACTTGCCCGAACCGGACGGGCCGACCAGCACCAGGAACTCGCCGTCCGGCACGCTCAGGCTGAGCTTGTCGACCGCGCGCACGCCAGGGTTGCCCGGGTAGACGCGTGAAGCGTCGTCGTAGAGAACTTCTGCAGACATGACAACTCCTAGCCTTACTTGACGGCGCCCATGGACAGGCCGCGCACGAGGTGGTTCTGGGCGATCCAGCCGACGATCATCACCGGCAGCGACGCGAGCAGCGCGGCCGCGGAGAGCTGGGCCCAGTACAGGCCCTCACTGGTGATGAACCCGACCAGGAACACCGGCACCGTCCCGGCGCGGGCGGCGGTCAGGTTGACCGAGTAGAAGAACTCGGTCCAGGAGAAGATGACGCAAATCAGCGCGGTCGCGGCGATGCCCGGCGCGACCACCGGCATGATCACCTTACGCAGCAGCGTCGGCAGGTTCGCGCCGTCGATGCGCCCGGCCTCGATCATCTCCGTGGGCACTTCCAGGAAGAACGACCGCATCATCCAGATCGCCAGCGGCAGGTTCATCGAGGTGTAGAGGATGACCAGCATCCACACGTTGTCCAGCAGCTGGACCTTCTGCGAGATCACGTAAAGCGGGATGATCGCGGCGACGATCGGCAGCATCTTCGTCGACAGGAAGAAACCGAGCGCGTTGCTCGTCTTCTTCACCGGCGCCAGCGAGAGGGCGTACGCCGCCGGGACGCCGAGAAGCAGCACGAAGATCGTCGAGATCACCGTCACGAAGGCGGAGTTTCCCAGGTAGGGCAGGAAACCGCTGTCGAAGACACCCTTGAACTGGTCGAGCGTCGGGGTGAAGAACAGCGAGGGCGGGTCGGTGTAGGCGTCGGCTTCCTGCTTGAACGACGTGAGGATCATCCACAGCAGCGGGAAGACGAACAGGATCGCGATGACCCAGGTGACGAAGGTGAGCGCGCCCGGACCCACTCCGCGCTTACGCTTGCGGCGTTGCGGGGTTTCGGTCGTTTCCGGCCGTGTCGCGAGGGTGGTCATTTCACGCCTCCGTCCACCGAGAAGGTGCGGAACATCAAGCGCAGGGCGAAGGTCGCGACGATCATCGTCAGTATCACCGTGACGACGCCCATCGCGGACGACTGGCCGATGTCGAAACCTTCGAACGCGCGCTGGTAGATGTAGTACGGCAGGTTGGTGCTGGCCGTGCCCGGCCCGCCCTGCGTCATCAGGAAGATCGCGTCGAAGCTGTTCACGATGTAGATCGCGCCCAGCAGCGTCGCCAGCTGCAGGAACCGGCTCAGGTGCGGCAGCGTGATCGACGCGAAGGTCCGCCAGCGGCTCGCGCCGTCGACCGACGCGGCCTCCAGGACCTCCTTGGACTGGCTCTGCAGCCCGGCCAGGATCAGCAGCGTCATGAACGGCGTCCACTGCCAGATGACCTGTGCCATCACCGAAGCCAGCGGGAACTTCGACAGCCAGTCGACGTCCGTGCCGAAGACGAAGTGCAGCAACCCGTACGTCGGGTCGAACATCGTCGTCTTCCACAGCAGCGCGCCCGCCGCGGGCAGGATCAGGAACGGCGTGATGAGCAGTGTCCGCACAATCCCGCGGCCGAGGAATTTGCGGTCCAGCAGGATCGCCAGGCCGAGTCCGATCAGCAGTGAGAACAACACGCAGACCACGGTCAGCACCACGGTGTTGAGCAGCGCGCCGAGGAAGGTCGTGTCGGTGAAGACGTCGATGTAGTTGTCCAGCCCGACGAAGTGCTGCGAGCCGGGACGGACCAGGTTGTAGGACTGGAACGAGTAGAACACCGTCAGCAGGAACGGCAGCTGCGTGACCGCGAGGACGAAGATCAGCGCGGGCAGCAGCGGGAGCCGCCGCTTGAACGCCGAGCTCGTCTGCTTCTTTTCCGTGGCCGGGCGGGAGTGCGCCGCCGCGGTTTGCTTGGTGGGGACGGAGAGCGTGGACATCACTTCGCCTCCTGGTAGGACTTGCCGACGGTGGCGGCGTATTCCTGGGACTGTTTCAGCGCTTCGTCGACCGACTCCTGCCCGGCGATCGCCGCCGAGAGCCGCTGACTCACGCGCGTGCCGAGGTCCTGGAACTCGGGGATGCCGACGAACTGGATCCCCGGATACGGCACCGGTCCGACCATGCCCTTCTGCTGGTTCGCGTCCGCGATCCCGTCAAGCGTCGGCTGCGCGTAGGCCTTCGCCGCGTCACGGTAGGCGGGGTTGGCGTAGGTGGACTGCCGGGTGCCCGGCGGCACCCGGTTCCAGCCGTAGGTCTCGCCGACCTTCTGCTGGTAGGCCTTGTCGGTCATCCACGCCATGAACTTCCACGCGGTGTCCTTGTCCTTGGCCACCTTGGGAATCGCCAGCGACCAGGTGTAGAGCCAGCCGCTGGACTGCGTCTTCTCGACCGGGGCCGGGGCGTAGCCGGACTTGCCGACGATCTTGCTGCTGGCCGGGTCCTCGTTGGTGCCGGCCATGACGGTGGCGTCGTACCACATCGCGGCGTTGCCCTGGGTGTAGCGCGTGCCGCACTCGGAGAACCCGGCGCTGGACGAGCCGACCTCGCCGTGGTCACGCACGAGGTTGACGTAGAAGTTGGCCGCGGCCTTGAACGCCGGGCTTTCGAGCTGGGCGTTCCAGTCCTTGTCGAACCACGGGGCGCCGAAGGTGTTGGCGACCGTGGTGAACGGCGCGAGGCTCTCGCCCCAGCCTGGCTTGCCGCGCAGGCAGATCCCGGCGACGCCCTTGGCCTTGTCGTCCAATTTCGCGGCGAAGTCCGCGATCTGTGTCCAGGTCGGCTTCGCGGGCATCACGAGGCCCGCCTTTTCGAACAGGTCCTTGCGGTAGGCCAGGAAGGACGACTCGCCGTAGAACGGCACCGCGTACAGGGAGTTCTTGTAGGACAAGGACTCCTTGATACTCGGGATGAAGTCGGCCTCGTCGTAGCCGGGGGTGGCGGCGATGTGGGGGTCGAGGTTCTCGAGCCAGCCGTTGGCCGCCCATTGGGGCGCCTCGTAGTTGCTGATCATCACCACGTCGAACTCGCCACCCTCGGTGGCCGTCGAGGCGGTGATCTTCGCTCGCGCCTGGTTTTCCGGCAGCGAGACGAACTTGAGCTTGACGCCGGGGTTTTCCTTCTCGAACTCGCCGGACAGCGAGATGGCGTCTTTCATCTGCGGATTCGACACGATCGCGATGACGAGCGTGCGGCCGCCGGAGCCGAGGGCCCCGGCGCCGGCGCATCCCGAGACCAGCAGCGCGACGGTGAGCAGCAGGTAGGGAAGTTTACGCACGGCTGCCTCCCGGTAGGACCTGGACCTTGAGACCGGCGCCGCTGCGCATCAGGGCGAGAGCGTCGGGGTACTGCTCGAGCGGCAGGGTGTCGGTGAGCAGCGACGCGGTGTCGACGGCGCCACCCGCGACGAGGTCGAGCGCGGTGCCGAAACTGTTCAGCACCGCCATGGAGCCGACGACGGTGATCTCGTCGTTGTAGATGCGGAACGGCGAAAGCGAGACACGGGCTTCGGCCGGGGCGACCCCGAAGACCAGCAGACGGCCTCCGCGGCGAAGCGCGTCGAAAGCCGCTTCGATGGCGGGTGCCGCGCCGGTGCAGTCCGCGGCGGCATCGAACTTCTCGTCGTCCAGCTCCTTGACGTCGCTCGCGACGGCGACGGCGCCGAGCTCGGTGGCCCGGCCGAGCCGCGAGGTGTTGCGGTCGACGACCGTGACGAGCGCGCCCGCCCGCTGCAGCAGCTGCTGCATGATCAGGCCCATCGTGCCGGCGCCGACGACGAGGAAGCGCTCTCCCGCCTCGACCCCGATCCGGCGGACCCCGTGCACCGCGCAGGAGACGGGCTCGACCAGCGCGCCTTGCTCCCAGGTCATCGAGTCGGGCATCCGGTGGCAGTTGACGGCGGGCACGGCGACGTACTCGGCGAAGGCGCCGTTGACCGTGTCACCGGTCGCGCCCCAGTTCGCGCAGAGGTTGCCGTGGCCGGAGCGGCAGGGGGTGCAGTAGCCGCAGTAGAGCGAAGGGTCGACGGCGACGCGGTCGCCGACCTTCCATTCGCCCGGCACGTCCGCGCCGAGCTCGACGATCTTCCCGGCGAACTCGTGCCCGGGAACGATCGGGTACGGGGTCGGGGGGAAGTGGCCGTCGGCGATGTGGAGGTCCGTCCCGCAGATCCCGCAGGCGCCGACCTCGATGACGACCTGACGCTCCAGTGGCTTCGGATCGGGTACTTCACCAACCCTGATCGAGCCGGGCTGGTCAACGATCGCGGCGCGCATACCGCCTCACCTTCTCTCGTCGCTCGTTTGAGCGGCGTGGATTCATGCACCACAGTATATGGCTGAATATTGAAAGCTTTTCCCTGGTGTTACGTCAACCTTTCGTGGAGATTTCGCGCTATAGTGCTCAAATGAGCGTCGCACATCGCACCCTCGGCCCCGACGAAGCGGTCATGCTGGCTTCGGTCGCACGCCGCTTCTACGTCCTCGGCCAGTCGAAGCTGGACATCGCGGAGGCGATCGGCGTCAGCCGGTTCAAGGTGGCCCGGATGGTGGATCTGGCCAGGGAGAACGGCTTGGTCCGCGTCGAGTTCGACCTGCCTGCGCCGATCGACCTGGCGCTGTCGGACGAGCTCCGTTCGGCGTACGGCATCCGCCGGGCCTTGGTGCTCGAAAGAGCGTCGGCGAAGGAGACCCGGACGGAGATGCGCCGCCGGATCGGCGTGCTGGCCGCCGACCTGCTGGCCGAGATCGTCACGAAGGACGACGTCATCGGCCTGTCCTGGGCCCGGTCGGTCAACGCGATGACCGAGGCCGTCCGCACCCTGCCGAAGGTCCCGGTCGTGCAGCTGTGCGGCGTGCAGGCCGGGATGGACATGCGCGACCGGTCCGTCGAGACGGTGAGCCGGGTGACCGCGATCTCCGGGGGTGACTCTTACCCGATTTTCGGCCCGCTGGTGCTCCCCGACCGGCGGACCATGGACATTCTGCGCAAACAACCAGGAATCGCGGAGACTTTCGGGCAGTTCCGCAACCTGACGAAGGCGGTCGTGAGCATCGGCGCCTGGCTGCCCGGCGAGTCCACGGTGTACGACGCGCTGGCCCCGGCGGAGCGGGAGGCGATCGCGAACCGCGGCGCGAAGGCCGAGGTGACGGCGAGGCTGTTCGACGCCGACGGCAACGCGCTGTCCACCGGGCTGGCCCACCACGTGCTGGCGATCAGCGCGGAGGAGCTGCAGCGCGTGCCCGAGGTGATCGCACTGGGGTACACCGAGCCCAAGGCGGAGGCGATCGACGCGGTCCTGCGCTCCGGCACGGTCTCGACCCTGATCACCGACTCCGGCGCGGCACGGCTGGCGCTGGCGCTGGCCGAGAAGCGCCCACCAAAAGCTCGCTAGTGCCCCTGAAGGCCACCGCTAGAGCTGGTCGACGCGCGCGATGGTCATCACCGCGGCGCCCGCCTCGTCGGAGGCGGCGAGGTCGACGTCGGCACTGATCCCCCAGTCGTGGTCACCCGCCGGGTCGTCGAAGATCTGGCGGACGTGCCAGACGCCGGGCTCCTGGTCGATCATCAGCAACGCCGGACCGCGCGCGTCCGGGCCGATGCCGAGCGTGTCGTGCTCCTCGAAGTAGCCCTCCAGCGCGTCTTCCCACGCGTCGGCGTCCCAGCCGTCCGAGCCGTCGAGCTCGGCCAGCGCGTAGTAGGCGCGTCGCGACGCCAGCTCGACCCGGCGGAACAGCTGGTTGCGCACCAGGACACGGAAAGCGCGCTCGTTCGCGGTGACCGGCGGCGGCCCCTCCGGCAGCTTCGGCGGGGCGTGCGGGTCCTCTTCGTCCCCGGGGTTCCGCAGCGCTTCCCACTCGTCGAGCAGGCTGGAGTCCACCTGCCGGACGAGCTCGCCCAGCCACTCGATCAGGTCCTGCAACCCCTCGGTCTTGGCCTCGTCGGGCACGGTGTGCCGCAGCGCGTTGTAGGTGTCGCCGAGGTAGCGGAGCACGATCCCCTCGGAGCGGGAAAGCGCGTAGAACCCCACGTACTCCACGAAGTTCATCGCCCGCTCGTACATGTCCCGCACGACGGACTTCGGGGAGAGCTCGTAGTCGTCGACCCACGGATGTCCCTGGCGGTAGCTGGAGAACGCCGCCTGCAGCAGCTCGTCGAGCGGCTTCGGGTAGGTGACGTTGTCCAGCAGTGCCATCCGCTCGTCGTACTCGATGCCGTCGGCCTTCATCGACTGCACGGCCTCGCCGCGCGCCTTGAACTGCTGCTGCGAAAGCACCGGCCGCGGATTCTCCACAGTGGATTCCACAATGGACACCATGTCGAGCGGATAGCTCGGGGACTCGACGTCGAGCAGCTCGATCGCGGCCAGCGCGAACGGCGAAAGCGGCTGGTTCAAAGCGAAGTCGAACTGCAGGTCCACGGTCAGGCGGACGATCCGGCCCTGCTCGTCGGGCTCCGGCAGCCGCTCGACGATGCCCGCGGCGAGCAGCGCGCGGTAGATCGCGATGGCCCGCAGGATCAGCTTGCGCTGCGACGCGCGGTCCTCGTGGTTGTCTTCCAGCAGGTGCCGCATGGAGTCGAAGGCGTTGCCCGGCCGGGAGATCACGTTGAGCAGCATCGAGTGGCTGACCCGGAAACTCGACGTCAGCGGCTCGGGCTCGGCCGCGACAAGGCGCTCGAACGTGCTGTCGGTCCAGTTGACGAACCCGTCGGGCGCCTTCTTCCGGGTGATCTTCCGCTTCTTCTTCGGGTCGTCGCCCGCCTTTTCGAGGGCCTTGGCGTTCTCGATCACGTGATCGGGCGCCTCGACGACGACGTAGCCGTCGGTGTCGTAGCCCGCGCGCCCGGCCCGGCCCGCGATCTGGTGGAACTCGCGCGCCTTGAGGTGGCGCTGGCGGATCCCGTCGTACTTCGTCAGCGCCGAGAACACGACCGTCCGGATGGGCACGTTGATGCCGACGCCGAGCGTGTCCGTCCCGCAGATCACCTTGAGCAGCCCCGCCTGCGCGAGCTGCTCGACGAGCCGCCGGTACTTCGGCAGCATGCCCGCGTGGTGCACGCCGATGCCGTGGCGCACCAGGCGCGAGAGCGACTTGCCGAAGCCCGCGGAGAACCGGAACTCGCCGATCACCTCGGCGATCGCCTCCTTCTCGGCCTTCGAGGTGACGTTGATGCTCATCAGCGCCTGCGCGCGCTCGATCGCGGCGGCCTGCGAGAAGTGCACGACGTAGACCGGCGCCTGGCCGCCGTTCAGCAGCTCGGACATCGTCTCGTGCAGCGGGGTCAGCACGTAGCTGAAGGTCAGCGGGACCGGCCGCTGCGCCGAGGTCACCACGGCCGTCGGCCGCCCGGTGCGCCGGGTGAGGTCCTTCTCGAAGAAGGACACGTCGCCCAGGGTGGCCGACATCAGCACGAACTGGGCGTTCGGCAGCTCCAGGATCGGCACCTGCCAGGCCCAGCCGCGGTCGGGCTCGGAGTAGAAGTGGAACTCGTCGGCGACGACCTGGCCGACGTCGGCCTCGGCACCGAACCGCAACGCGATGTTCGCCAGGATTTCCGCCGTGCAGCAGATGATCGGCGCGTCCCCGTTGACGCTGGAGTCCCCGGTGGTCATGCCGACGTTCTCCGGCCCGAAGATCTCCACGAGCTGGAAGAATTTTTCCGAGACCAGCGCCTTGATCGGCGCGGTGTAGTAGCTCCGCTTGCCGTGGGCGAGCGCGGTGAAGTGGGCGCCGACGGCGACCAGGCTCTTGCCGGAGCCGGTCGGCGTCGAGAGGATCACGTTGGCCCCGGAGACGACCTCGATCACGGCCTCTTCCTGCGCCGGGTACAGCTCGAGCCCCTGCTCGGCCGTCCAGCTGGAGAAGGCTTCGAAGAGGGAATCGGCGTCAGGAACCGCAGGCAGAAGGTCTGTGAGAGTCATCAGGAGGACCATCCTTCCATCCCCTCTCCCGCAAAGCGGCGGAGCCGGTTCCTACGAGGCTCGGACCAGGCCGAAGAGACCTTGGTCTGGAGTTCGTGAGGGGCGATCGCATCACTCAGCGGAAACCCGTAGGCTTCGCGTACCGCGCACCGGCTGAAGGCACCTTCGGGCGGGCGTGCACACGGGCGGTAATTCCGGAGGGCAAGGAATGGCACAGGACATCATCCCGATCGAACTCGGGCTGCCGCAGGGCGACGTGGTCACCCTGTGGGCCCCGCGCTGGCGGGAAGACGGCGAGGAGTGGGAAGCGTTCCTCGGCGATGAGGACGACCTGTACGCCTTCCCGGACGCGGCGCACCTAGCCGCGTTCGTGCGCACGTCGGAGCAGCACGACCTGCTCGATCACCCGGCGTGGGACTCGGTCCCGGCGCTGAACGTGCCCGAGCTGATCCCGGACGACGATCACTCTTACGACCTGGTCGGGGTGCCCGAGCTGGTCGCCGAGGAGCCGGACTCCTGGACGATCGCCGAGCTGGCCGAGATCGTCGGCATCGTGCGCTCGCTGGCCGACGTCTGCGAGCTGGACGACGTCCACGAGGTCCTCGACGCGTGCGAGGGCTTCTCGCTGCTTGAGCAGGGGCGCCTGCCGTTCACTGGTCGCGAGGGCGAAGCGCTCTGGAACGACCTGTCCAAGGCGGTGTCCGAGAAGTGGGACATCGTGCTGGACGCGATCGACGGCCTGGTGACCGTTCCCGACGTCGACGCTGGCCTGCTGGAGCAGACCGCCGAAGAGCTCGCGGCGTTCCACGAGGAGTCCGCGGCGGCCGAGGTGGCGCAGGCCGAAGCCCTCGGCACGGCCGGGGACGAAGACGACGACGAAGAAGAGGAAGAAGACGTCCCGGTCGGTTTCTGGGGCGAGGTCGGCATCGACCCGATCAAGATCATCACCGCCGGCGCCGAGTACTACACGCTGCGCTGCTACCTCGACGACAAGGCCGTCTTCCTCGGCAGCGAAGGCGAGATCGACGTCTTCAACTCCGAGAAGGCGCTCCTCAAAGCGATCGCGGACGGCAAGGAGCTCGTCGACACGGACCTCTCCGAGGTGTCCACCTGGGAAGAGGTCCTGACGAAGGCCACCGCGGGCGAGCTCGAGATCGAGGTCGACGCCGAGAACACCTACGTGCTCAGCGGCCTCGACGACGACATCGCCGCCGGTCCCGAGTCGATCGACCCGACGCAGCTGGAGCTGGCCGTCGAGCTGATCACCGACGCCGCCGACTGGGCCGAGGACGACAGCGTCGAGTCCGCGCTGGCCGCCAACGAAAGCCTCGGCTGGCTGGTCTCGTTCGTCCTGCGCCCGGACCCGACGCGCCTCGAGCCGAGCGCGCCGTTCGACGCCGAGCAGGGCGCCTGGCGCAAGCTGGTCGAGACGTTCGAAAACCGCCTCACAGTGGTCTGACCTCTACAACCGCTGAAGGTCGCCTTAGGTGCGTTCACCGCACCAAAGGCGACCTTCACTGCGTTCACCGCACCAAGGGCGACCTTCAGCTTCTTTC
>NZ_JAYMZS010000068.1:0-47356 GCF_035828755.1 Amycolatopsis sp. H20-H5
GTCGTCGGCGGCGGTTTCATCGGCGCGGTCGCGGCGACGTCACGCTCGTCGAGGCGCTGCCCGCGCCGCTGGCGGGCGTGCTCGGCACCGAGGTCGCGCACGAGCTGGCCCTGCTGCACCAGGACAACGGCGTCCGCCTGGTGTGCGGCACCGGCGTGACCCGGCTGCTCGGCGACCCGGCGGTGACCGGGGTGGAGCTCGCCGACGGCCGCACGCTCGCCGCGGACGTCGTCGTGCTGGGGCTCGGGGTGCGGCCGAACACGGGCTGGCTTGCCGGTTCCGGCATCGGCCTCGACGCCGACGGCGGGATCCGTTGTGATGAGTACTGCGCTGTCGACGAGTACTGCGCGGCCGACTCCGAACGCACCGTCTACGCGCTCGGCGACGTCGCCCGCTGCCTCGATCCGGTGGCGGGCAGGCACGTGCGGGTGGAGCACTGGTCCAACGCCGTCGAGCAGGCGGCCACCGTGGTGCGCAACCTCGTCGAGCCCTCGCCGGTCGCGCATCGGCACCAGCCGTTCTTCTGGTCCGACCAGTACGGCGGCAAACTGCAACTGCTCGGCTACCCCGACCCGGCGGACACGGTCACCGTGGTGCACGGCGCCGGGCCGCGACGGCGTTTCGCCGTCGCCTACCAGCAAGGCCCGCTGTTGCGCGCGGTGCTGACCCTGAACTGGCCCAAGGCGCTCATGGCCGCCAGGCGGGCGGGGTTCACACCGGGTGCGGCCGCCGATGTGGTGGCCGAATGGAAAAACTTGTAGTCGCAGGTTCCGGAAAAACCCCGGCCGATTCGGCCGCGTGTATTGCGCGAATTCTTTTTCACCCGTAGAGGTTGTCCCGTGAATATCCCGGGATCATTGGCGAGGAAGAAAAGCCCGCAGAACTCCCGGTACAAAAAAGTTGATGAGTCGTTCGCCTCTGCGCCGAAGATTGGTAGCGTCGTGGCAGCGGTTCAGCAAGCGAAACTCGGCAAATGAAACAACAGAGCTGACGTACTTTCCCGCATTCAATCTCGCGAAAGGGTTCTCCGGTGTCCGGTCACAGCGATGTCGAGCCACTTGTGCTCCGACAGCAGGACGCGTTCGCCACCGGCGAGCACCGCGCCCTGCTGCTGCACGGCCTGGGCAGCAGCGTGAGCTGCTGGGACGCGTTCCTGGCGAACAGTCCCGCGAACCTGGACTGCTGGACCGCGGCCCTGCCGTGGCGGGCGGGCGGGCCGTTCGCGGCCGTCGAACCTGATCAGAGCACCTGGATCGCCGAGGCGATCGGCCGGGTGCCCGGCGGGTTCGACGTCGTGATCGCGCATTCGTTCGCCACGGTCCTGCTGCTGCGCCTGCTCGCCGAAACCGCGGCGGCGGCCAAGGACCCGTTCACCGAGTACGGCATCCGGGCCGTCGTGCTCGTCGCACCGTTCTACCGGCGCCGGGCCGACGAGTTCACCTGGGACGAGCTGCCCGACTGCCTCGACCGGCTGGTGCTGGGCGCGGACGAGGGAATCCGGCTCGCCGGGCGGAAGAGCCTCGACCCCGGGATTCGCGGGGAAATGGCTCAGCGCGCGTGCACCCAGCTGGGACCGTACTGGGTGCTGCGCCACCTCGACGCCTACCTCCGGACGCCGTTCCTGCCGGTGGACCTGATCGACCTGCCCGTGCACGTCATCGTCGGCGACCGCGACCCGATCGCGCCGCCCACCGAGGGCGAGGTACTCGCCGGCCGTCTCGGCAACGCCTCGCTCCAGCGGATAGACCACTGTGGACACTCGCCGATGATCGAGCGTCCCGACCAGTTTTCCCACGCAGTCCAAGAGTTCCTCGCCACCCTGCCTGCCGGGCCGATCCCGGCCGGCCTCACCTGAGCAACGGGAGACACCTCGATGACCATCATGTCCGACGTCGCGATCCAGGCGTTGCTGACCGAGCCGAGCTCGGTCACGCTGCGCCCGTCCTACGAGGGCGGGAACATCAACACCGCCATCGGGTTCAAGTGCGTCAACAACCTGCTCGAAGCCGCGGTGCTCGACCACTTCCGCGCGGCGGGCCTCGGTGCCACCGAGCTGTACCTCACCCACGGCGTCAACTTCGACGTCGTCGGGGTGGAAACCCGGCTGCACACCGTGCTCACGCTGGACGACGACGTGGTGCTGGAGGTGACCCCGAAGATCCGAGACAAGGACGACGAGCTGGTCTTCTCGGTGACCGCGACCGTGCAGCGCGACGGCGCCCCGAAGAAGGCCGTCAGCTCCAAGCAGAAGGTCCTGCTCCGCCGCGACACCAACGTGCTCGACCCGGCGCCGCTGCCCGACGCGCTCTCCCGTTTCGTCGTCGCCCGGATCGCCACCGCCGAACCCACCGAGCTGTCCGCCACCCCGTCGGACGACTTCTACGGCGCCGTGCACCGCGGTGAGACCGCCGACACCGACCCGGTGCTGGCCGAGATCATGGGCGACAGCAACGCCTTCGGCTGGAAATGGCGGATCCCCTACTACTACTGCCACTTCACCGAGCGCATGCAGATGTCGGGCTACCTGCGCCAGATGGAGGAGGCCAAGCACCTGTTCGTCGCCTCCCGCGGGATCAGCATCAAGCGGATGCTCAACGAGCGCGGCTGGATCCCCGTGGTGACGCAGTGCAAGCTGCGCTTCACCGACGAGGCGATCATGGAAGAGGACCTCTACACCGTCTACACGGTCGAGTCGGTCTTCAAGGACATGCTCTACACCTCGCGCGTGGACTACTACGTCGTCCGCGACGGCAAGCTCGTCCAGACCGCCACCGGCTCGATCACCCATGGCTACTGCCACAAGGAATCCGCCGAGGCCGAGTGGCAGATGATGGTCTTCGACGACGAGGTCCGCCGCGCGCTGCGCGTCCAGTAACCCAAGACGACCCCACCAAGACACAGTTCGGAGGAACTCGCATGGCTTCCCGCCGGGGTTCGCGCTGGTACTTCTCCTTGCGCAGCCCGTATTCCTGGTTCGCCTACCGTGACATGAGCCTGACCAACCCGGAGATGCTCGACGCCGTCGAGTGGCTGCCGTTCTGGGAGCCGGACGAGTGGACCGCGCGCCTGCTGGCCGAGCAGGGGGTGACCCTGCCGATCGTCCCGATGAGCCGGGCGAAGAACTTCTACATCCTGCAGGACACCCGCAGGCTGGCCACGGCGAGGGGCCTGACCGAGATCACCTGGCCCATCGACCGTGAGCCGTGCTGGGAGGTCGCCCACCTGGCGTGGTTGGCCGCCGCCGACGAGGGCCGCGGCCAGGAGTTCGTGGCCGCGGCGTCCCGGGCACGCTGGCAGGAGGGCAAGAACATCTCCGAGCCCGCCGTGATCGCCGGTATCGCGGCGGAACTCGGCCTCGACGCGGACCGGTTGTCCACCGCGGCCCAGGACGAGGGCCTGCGCGAGCGCGGTGCGGCCCTGCTGGCCGAATCGGCCCACGACGGGCTGTTCGGGGTGCCGTTCTTCATCAACGGCCGCGAGAAGTTCTGGGGCGTGGACCGGGTGGACGCCTTCGTCCGCGCCTTCCGGGAAACCCACGCACCCGCCACACCGGCGGAGCTGGACCAGGATTTCGCCGGAAACCCCGGGCTGCTGGCCGCCGGTGCGGACCAGGGCCACGCCGGCGGCTGTGGCTGAGGAGACCATTGTGGACACTTCGACTACTCGAACCACGAGCGGCCATGACTGGGACGCCATCGTGGTCGGCGCCGGGCTCGGCGGGCTGACCTGTGCCGCCTACCTGGCCGCGAGCGGTAAGCGCGTCCTGGTCCTGGAGCAGTTTTCCGTGGCGGGCGGGAACACCCACGTGTTCCGCCGCCGTCGCAGCTACGAGTTCGACGTCGGGGTCCACTATCTCGGCGACTGCGCGCCGGGCGGCGTGATCCCGTCCATTCTGGACGGTGTCGGGCTGCACGACCGGATCAGTTTCCTGGAGATGGATCCGGACGGTTTCGACCAGATCCGGGTGCCCGGTGTCTCGGTCGACATGCCGGTCGGCTGGCGCGGTTACGGCGAGCGGCTGCGGGCGGCGATGCCGGACGAGGCCGCCGGGCTCGGGCTGTTCGTCGAGATCTGCTCGGCGATCGGCGAGGAGCAGCGCACCGCGCTGTTCACCGGGCACGAGCACACCCCGCTGGAGATCGCGGCGAGCACCCCGGTGACCCGCCAGTGGGGGCGAAAGCGGCTGGACGACCTGTTCAACCACTGCGGACTGTCCACAAAGGCCCGGACGGTGCTGGCGGCGCAGGCGCCCAACTACGGTTTGACCCCGCGACAGGCGACGGTGCTGAGGCACACCAGCGTCATCGACCACTACCTGCGCGGCGCCTACTACCCGGCGGGCGGCGGCCAGACCCTCGCCGCCGGGCTGGTGGAGGTGATCGAGGCACACGGCGGGCAGCTCAGGACCCGCACCCGGGTGCGGCGCATCCTCGTCGAGGACCGCGCCGTGACCGGCGTGGGGCTCGACGGCGGAGAGGTCGTCACCGCGGACCTCGTGGTGTCCAACGCGGACTACCGCCGCACGGTGCTCGACCTGGTCGGCGGGGAGCATTTCCCCGATTCCCTGGTCACCCGCACCCGCAACGCCCAGATGGGGATGCCCTGGCTGGTGCTCTACCTCGGCCTGGACATCGACCTTGCCGAACGGCCGAACGCCAACCTGTGGTGGTACGACACCGACGACATCGACGGCTACTTCAGCCAGGTGAGCACCGAGTCGCTCGACGAGGTGCCCTTCCTGTTCGGCTCGTTCGCCTCGCGCAAGGATCCCGGCAACCGGACACTGTGCCCGCCGGGGCACGCGAACCTCCAGCTGATGACGCTCTGCCCGGCCGACTACGGCTGGTGGGGCGTCACCGACGGGCCCGCGAGCGGCGGGGACTACCGCCGTGACCCGGAATACCTGCGTAAGAAGCAACTGCTGACCGACGCGACGCTGCGGGCGGCGGAAAAGGCCATCGGGCCCGTGCGCGGGCACATCACGCACCTGGAGGCGGCCACCCCGCTGACCCACGAGCGCTACACCCTGTCGTCGGGCGGCACGCCGTTCGGCATGGCGGACTGGGGCGGCACCGCGCGGCCCGGTACCGCCACCAGTGTCCGGGGCCTGCACGTCGTCGGCGCCAGCACCCAGACCGGCAACGGCGTCGCCGGGGTCATGCTCGGCGGGATCTCCTGCGCCGCGGGCATCCTCGGCGCGAACCTGCTCGCCGACGCCCGCCGCGGGCAGGTGCTCGGCGACCCGGACCGGTTGCCCGGCCGGGGCGCGGGCTGGGACCCGCGCGACGTCTGCCGGGGTGGCGCCCGGCGCGGCCGGACCGGAACCAAAGCTCTGGCCGAAGTGGCCGGATGACCCCAGAACGTGCGCGGTCGGATTCGCGAACGATGACCGCCCGAAAAATGAACACCACCCAGAGAGGGAAGTGAATTTCTGTGACTATCAGCATCGACACCGACCGCCAGGCACGCATCAAGGAGGTCGTCTGCGACGTCCTCGAGCTCGAGCAGGTCGAGGTCACCTCGACCAGCCTGTTCAAGGAGGACCACGGCGCCGACTCCCTGCTGGCCATCGAGATCCTCGCCGGCCTGGAGAAGGAGTTCAAGGTGATGATCGACCAGACCGAGCTCGAGCGCATGGTCAACCTCGACGGTGTGTACGCCGTGATCGACGAGTCGATCAACGCGGGCTAGCCGGGATTCCCGGCTGGAAGCAGAGCTTCACCGATCCGGGAGGCAGGCCTCGTGCGGGCCTCCCGGATCGGAGCCGGCCAGAGCACCGGCGATCGGACCGTACCGAGGGAGACCCATGTCTGTGACCACTGATGATGCGATGCGAGACGATGCGGCGAACCGCGTCGTCCTGACCGGCTGCGGCGTGTTTTCCAGTATCGGTGTCGGCGCCGACGCCTTTGCCGAAGGATTACGCGCCGGGCGAAGCGGCGCGAAGCCGATCACGATTTTCGACACCGAGGGTTTCGCCCACGCGAACGGCTGCGAGATCGTCGGTTTCGAGCCCGAGCGCTGGATCAAGAACCTGCCCATCGAGACGCTGGGCCGCGCGACGCAGTTCTCCGTCGCCGCGGCGCGGATGGCCGTCGACTCCGCGGGGGTCGACCTGGAAGTACTCCGCGAGAAGCGGGGGATGATTTCGATCGGCACCACCGACGGCGAGTCCTACGACCTCGACCACCTGGTCGGGATGGAGGTCGACGGGGGCCCCGAGGCCATGGACCCGGTGGTCGCCCGCCGGGTGTCGCCCAACCGGCTGTCCATCGCGGCCGCCCAGGAACTCCGGCTGTCCAATGTGGAGGCCGTCACCATCGCGACCGCGTGTTCCGCGGGCAACTACTCGATCGGCCAGGCCTTCGACGCGATCCGCTCCGGGCAGGTGGACTACGCCCTGTGCGGTGGCGCGGACGCCATGTGCCGCAAGACTTTCACCGGCTTCTACCGGCTCGGCACGATCGCGCCGGACGTCTGCCGCCCGTTCGACGCCGACCGCAAGGGCATCCTCACCGGTGAGGGCGCCGCCGTGCTGATGCTGGAGAGCCTGGCTTCGGCACGGGCCAGAGGTGCGCGCGTCTACGCCGAAGTCCTCGGCTACGGCATGAACTGCGACGCCTACCACCAGGTCGCGCCGAACCAGGCGAGTGTCGCCCGGTGCATGCAGATCGCGCTGGACAACGCGGGCATCAAGGCCCAGGAGGTCGACCTGATCTCCGCGCACGGCACCGGCACCAAGGCCAACGACGTGACCGAGGCGCGGGCGATCCACGACGTCTTCGGCGACGGCCCGCCGCGCACCGTGTCGCTCAAGTCGATGCTCGGGCACACGATGGGCGCCGCCAGCGCGCTGGCCGCCATCGCCTGTTCTTTGGCCGTGTACCACGGGTTCATCCCGCCGACCATCAACCACCGGAAGACCGATCCGGAGTGCGAGATCGACTGCGTGCCCAACGAGTCGGTCGAGGCCGACCTGCGCATCGTGCAGAACAACGGGCTCGCCTTCGGCGGCAACAACGCGATCGTGATCCTTGGCAAGTATCTGGAGGACGAGCGGTGAGGATTCCCATCACCGGCGTCGGTGCGGTGGCCAGTATCGGCCGCGACAGCACCGAGGTCTTCACGAGTTTGTGCGCCGGCCGCAGCGGCCTCGGCGCGATGCGGGGCTTCGACCCCAGCCGGTTCACCGCGGGGCGGCTCTACGAGATCGACGACCGGACCGGCCCCGCGCCCGACCGCACGCTGCGTGCCACCGGGTTCCTGCTCGACGCCGTCGGCCAGGCGGCCGCCGGGGCCGGGCTGGGGGAGGACCTCTCCGGGATCCCCGTCCTCGTCGGGACCGGGCTGCGCGAACTGCGCTCCGCGGAGCTGTGGTGGCGCGACTCCGCCGCCTTCGGCGCGGACCGGCTCCACTTCGGCACGGCGCTGCGCGAGCGGTTCGGCGCCGCCGACACCCACACGATCTCCAACGCCTGCTCGGCCTCGCTGTACGCGCTGGCCCTCGGCGCGGACCTGCTGAACCTCGGCGAGGCGGACACCGTGATCGTGGCGGGCGTCGACTCGATCACCGAGAGCATGTTCGGCCTGGCCGACCGGGTCCAGCCCACCCCGCCCACCGCGGTGCGCACGCTGGACGCGAACCGCCAGGGCACGATCCTCGGCGACGGCGCCGCGGCCGTGGTGCTGCGCCGCGAGGATCTCGACTGGCCTGGCGGACGGCTGTGGGGGCGCCTGCGCGGGGTCGGCCTGACCTGCGACGCGAAGCACCCCACCGCCCCGGATCGGGATTGGGTCGCCGCGACGATCCGGCAGGCGCACGCGCACGCCGGGGTCTCGCCTCGCGACATCGACCTCGTCATGCTGCACGGCACCGGCACCCCGCTCAACGACCTGGTCGAGGCGCAGGCCTACGCCGAGGTGTTCGGCGAGGCCGCGAGCGGCCCGGTGATGACCGGGATCAAGTCGATGACCGGGCACACCAGCGGTTCGTCCAGCCTGCTCAGCCTCGTGGTGGCGCTGCAGGTCATGGCGACCGGGAAGGTCCCGCCGATCCTCGGCCTGACCGACCCCATTCCCGAGGCCGACGGGTTCCGGCTCGTCCGGGACGCCGAGGCCAAGCACGAAGTCTCCCTGGCGGAAGTCCATGGGTTCGGATTCGGCGGGATCAACGCCGTGGCGATTGTCGAGGCACCGTGATGATCACCGTGACCGGGGTCGGGGTCGCCCTGCCGGGCGCCGAGTCCGCAGAGGCACTGTTCGCGGCGGCCGGCCCGGACGGCGTGGTCGATCCGTCGGCCGTGCTCGGCCGCAAAGGCCTGCGCTACAAGGACCGCGCGACCCAGATCGGCCTGAGCGTGGCACAGCGTGTGCTGGTCGACGCGGGCCTGCTGGCCGACGGCGAACTGACCGTCGACGGCACGCGGGTCGCCGTGGTGGTCAGTTCCAACCTGGGCAACGTCGAGACGGCGTGCCGGGTGACCAAGACGATCGCCGAGGAGACCAGCCGCGGGCTCAGCCCGATGGACACCCCCAACGCGTCGAGCAACATCATCTCCTCCGAGGTCGCCATCCGCTTCGGCCTGCACGGGCCGAACCTGATGATGTGCAACGGTGCGACCTCCGGGCTGGACGCCGTCCGGTGGGCGGCCACGCTGCTGCGCTCCGGGCGAGCGGACCGGGCGGTCGTGGTCGGCATCGAGCCGGACAACGAGATCGTCCGCAGCCTGGTCGGCGAGCGCGTGGCCGACGGCGGCGCGGCGATCGTGCTGGAGTCGGCCGAGGCCGCCGCGGAGCGCGGAGCGACGGTGTACGCCGTGCTCGGCGCGCAGACCCGCGGCCCGGATCTCGCGGGCTGCCTCGAAAAGGTCGCCGCCACCGAGACTGACGGTCCCACCGGCTGGTTCGTCCCGGCGGGTCTCCAGGCGGATTCGGCCACGCTGGCAGGGGTCGCGCGCCACGACCTGTCCGCGACCTGGGGACATCTCTCCGGTGCGCTGGGCGTCGTGCAGTGCGCGGCGGCGATCGGCCGGTTCCGTGACGGCGACGGCGGTCCGGTGTACCTGACCTCCGGTAGCGACGGTGACGACGGCAGCGCCGTGCTGGTGCTGCGTTCGCCCGCAACCGAACCGGTCCCCGCCTGATGAGTCCACATCGGACACCACACAGCGGACTGCGTAGCGGACTTCACAGTGGACTTTGAATACGGACACCGAGCAGAACGGAAGCGATCGTGACCTCTTCGACAATCCCGGCCCGGCCGGTGATCACCGCGTGGTCCGCGGTGTCCCCGTTCGGCATCGGCAAGGACGAGTTCGCAGCCGGGGTGGTGTCCGGAAAGGACAGTGTCTCGACGCTGGACGCCGAACAGTGGTCCGGCCCGGACGACCACGCGTGCGTGGTGCCCGGCTTCGCGCTGCGCGAGGTGCTCGGGAAGAAGGGCACCCGCTCGATGGACCGGGTGACCGGCCTGGCCGTGACCGCGGTGCGAGACCTGCTGCGCGACTCGGCGGGGGCCAGGCTCGGCGACGCCGAGGGGACCGGCCTCGTGCTGGGCACCACCACCGGCAGCGCACAGTCCATGATGGACTTCACCCGCGCCTCGCTGGTCGGGGAGCGCCCGTTCTACGTCGACCCGTCGCAGATGCCCAACGCGGTGATGAACTGCGCCGCGGGCCAGTGCGCCATCTGGCACGAGCTCAAGGGGCCCAACACCACCATCGCCGGTGGCCGGGTCGCGGGGCTCTCCGCGCTCAGCTACGCGGCGGGCCTGCTGGCTTCCGGCCGCGCGGAGTCCGTGCTGTGCGGGGCCGCCGAGGAGTTCTCCTCGGCACGGGCGTGGCTCGACCACCACCGGCGCGGCGCGGAAACCGCCCTGCTCGGTGAGGGCTGCGCCATGTTCCTCCTGCAGCCCGCCGGGTCCGCGACCCCGGAGAAGCCCGCACTCGCCGAGATCCTCGCGATCGAGTCGCGCGTCTACCTCGAAGGTGACCTGCGCTCCGCGCTGCGCGCCTGTGTCGACGGCGTCCTCGCCCGCGGTGGCGTGGCCGACGCGCAGGTGTGGGCCGTGTCGCCCTCGGGCATCGGCGGGTTCACCGGCGAACAGGAACAGGCGGTGCTCACGGCGCGCTTCGGCGAGCAGGTGCTCGGCCGGGCGCCGTCGATGGCCCCGATCGGGGACACCGCGGCGGCGTCGGCCGCCTTCCAGATCGCCTCGCTGCTGGGGCTGGCCGAACGGTCCGCCGCGCCGTCCGGCGCCGTCGCGCTCGTGTCCGCTGTGGACGACAACGGCCTCGTTTCCTGCGCCGCGCTGCGCTTGCTCGGTGCCTGACCCGCGACTGAACTGACGACTATCACCAAGGAGGAACGACATGTCGATCGAAACGATCGCCGAGCTCGACCGGGAAGAGATGCGGGTGCTGCTGGCGGAGACCGTCGACGCGGACCTCACCGAGGTCACCGACGACGCCGACTTCGTGAAGACGCTGGCGGTCGACTCGCTGATGGCACTGGAGGTCATCGTCGTGCTGGAACGCCGGTACGGGGTCAAGTTCAGCGAGTCGGAGATGCGCTCGGTGCGGACGCTCCGCAGCGCGCACGAGCTGGTCTCCGCGAAGCTGCGGGGGCGCCCGTGACCAGCCCGGTCCTCGCCGAACGGCGGGTGGAGCGGCTGGAGTTCGACGACCTCAGCGGGAAGTGGTCCGCCACCGTCTCGGTGTCGATCAACGCGGACGAGCCCGTCTTCGCCGGGCACTACCCGGATTTCCCGATCTTCCCCGGCGTGTGCGTCCTGGAATGCGTCCGGCGCGGCGCGGAGGTCGCCGCGCCCGCGGACGCCGGCATCCTGCGCCTGGCCGCGGTGGAGTCCACCCGGTTCACCAGCGCGGTCTACCCCGGCGACGTGCTTTCGATCGAGCTCCAGTGGGCCCAGCGCGGCCTGGACTGGCGCTGCAGCGCGCGGGTCGGCACCGATCGGGGCCCGGCCGCGTCCGTCCGACTGCGTTACCAGCCCGAGGAGGCGTCATGATCGGCCCCGCCAGTGTCCGGAGCATGCTGCCACACCGATACCCCATGCTGCTCGTCGACCGCATCCTCGAGGTGGGCGAGCCCGACTTCGTCCGCACGGTCAAGGCCGTCACCATCAACGAACCGTGGTACTCGCGGCTCGGCCCGGACGCCAGTGAGGCGGATCTCGCCTACCCGGAGTTCCTCCTGATCGAGTCGTGGACCCAGACGGCGGGCATCCTCGCCAAGCAGATCGCCCGCTCGGCGGCCGACGGCCAGATCATGCTGTTCGGCTCCATGAACGACGTCGAGTTCCACCGCCCGGTGTTCCCCGGTGACCTGGTCGAACACCACGCCCGGCTCTACCGCGCGCTGAACGACACGATGATCTTCGAAGGAACCAGCCGCGTCGGCGCCGAACCGGTGCTGACCGTCGGCCGGATGACGATGGCGTTCCGGCCCGGCGAGCTGCTCAGCTCCGCGCGCGCCGGTCAATCAGGCAGTCAGTGAGGGAGTAGGTCATGGCAGCGAACGAATCGCGGATCGCACTGGTCAGCGGCGGGTCCCGCGGCATCGGCCGGGCCATCGTGGCGCGGCTGGCCGCCGACGGTTTCGACGTCAGTTTCTGTTACCAGTCCAACGAGCAGGCGGCGCTGGAGCTGGAGAAGACGGCGGGCGAGCTGGGCGTGCGGGTGCTGGCGGCGAAGGTCGACGTGACCGAGTCGGCGTCGGTGAAGGCCTGGGTCGCGCGCACCGAGTCCGAGCTCGGGCCGATCGACGTCGTGGTCAACTCGGCCGGGATCACCAAGGACAACCCGCTGGTGCTGATGTCCGATGAGGACTGGCACAGCGTGCTCGACACCAACCTGGACGGCGTCTACCACGTCTGCCGCGCGGCGATCTTCGAGATGATGAAGCGCAAGTCCGGCTCGATCATCAACCTGTCGTCGGTGGCCGGCGTGTACGGCAACGCCACGCAGTCCAACTACTCGGCGTCCAAGGCCGGCATCATCGGCTTCTCCAAGGCCCTGGCCAAGGAGGTCGGCCGGTACAACATCCGGGCCAACGTGGTGGCGCCGGGCTACATCGAGACGGACATGACCGCCGGGCTGTCGGACAAGGTCAAGCAGCAGGCGGCCAAGCAGATCCCGCTGCGCCGGTTCGGCCGTGGCGAGGAGGTGGCCGACCTGGTCGCCTTCCTCGCGAGCGAGCGGGCGGGCTACGTCACCGGCTCGGTGTTCCAGATCGACGGTGGCATCACCGTCTGATCCCGCGCCGAAGCCGGATTCGAGGCCAAGACATGACGACGACCGAACAGACCACCACGGGCAGCGCGTACGGGAGACTGTGCGCGCTGCTCGCGGAGCAGGATGCCCCGTACCGCTTGATCGAGCACGAACCCCAGGGGTGCACGGAGCTCGCCAGCGAGCTGCGCGGGCACGACCTCGCCCAGGCCGCCAAATGCCTCGTCGTGGTGGTGCGCCCGGACAAGCGCACCAGCCGGTTCGTGCTGGCCGTCGTCCCCGGCGACCGGCGGCTCGACCTCGACAAGGTCCGTGAGCTGGGTGGCGGCCGCAAGGCGGGCTTCGCCAGCCGCGAGACCGCGGAGCGGCTGGCCGGGTGCGTGAGCGGCACGATCATGCCGTTCTCGTTCCACCCCGAGCTGGAGCTGCTCGTCGACGAAGACCTGCTGCACCAGGACACGCTGTACTTCAACGCCGCCAAGCTGGACCTGTCCATGGCACTGTCCACAGCGGACTACGTCCGCGTCACCAGACCGCGCACCGCGAGCATCAGCCAGTAACTTCGTGTGCGGCGAAAGCCGCCGCCAGGGCTCCCCGCCCCGGTGGCGGCTTTCCTTATGGGTCAACGCCGCCCCGCCCGTATTCCACGGGCGGGGCTTCTCGCTGTGTCAGGGTGTGGGCCAGCCCGCCGGGGGGGTATGTCCACACGAGACAGTACCGTCCGCGATGGGCGCACTGTCCACACAAGACAGTGCCGCCCACCAGCGGTGAACTGGTGGGCGGCACGGGATCGGGGGAAGCCGGCGCCGGCGGGAGGGGGAGTCCGCCGGCACCGGCCAGGGAGGCCGGCCCGGTGTTCGCCTGGTGAGCGGGATCTGCCGGGCAGGCGGGCCTTCGCCGTCGCTGCAGGGTAGGCAGCCGCGAAGGTGGTCTTTGGTTACAGGACGCGGAACGCCCGGTTGGCGACCGGCCCGCACACCAGCACCACGGCCAGGCAGACGAGCACGGTGGTGACGAACTGGCCCAGTGTGATCTGCCCGGTCGCCATGCCCCGCGCCGCCGCGTTGGCCGACGAGACGGGGTTCGCGTTGGCGATCACCTGCAGCCAGCTCGGCAGCGAGTCGATCGGCACGAAGGCGTTGGAGGCGAACAACAGCGGGAACGTCAGCATCGTGGTGATCATCCGCAGCACGTCGCCGTTGCGCAGCAGGGCGGCCATGGTGATGAAGATCCAGCTCATCGACCAGCCCACGATCAGGCTGACGAGGATCGCGCCGAGGATGCCCGGGATCCCGCCGGGCGGGTCGAACCCGAAGATCAGCGCGCCGAGGATGGCGACCGCGATCAGCTGGTAGAGGCCCCTGGCCGAGTCCGCGAGGCTACGGGCCAGCAGCACGGTGAACCGGGCGATCGGCATGGTGTGGAACCGGGTGATCACGTCGTTGCGCAGGTCGGCGATGAGGCCGTTGCCCGCCTGCGCGCCGGCGGCGACCGCGGTGATCACCATGATCGCCGGCACCAGGTTGTCGATGTAGGACACCCCGGACGGCAGCCCGGGGACCTCGCCGAGCACGCGCAGCACGCCGCCGAACATCAGTAGCATCACCAGCGGCTCGATGAAGGTGATGATGAGCACCCCCGGCTGCAGGTACGGCCGGATCGACCGGCCGGTCAGCGCGAGGGTCTGGGTGAACACACTGCTCGCCTGCCACTGCTCGGTGCGGGGCTGGGGCGGGGCCGGTGAGCCCTGCTGGGTGGTGGCGGCGTCGATGACCGTCATCTGGGTGGCTCCTTCGTGGGTGGAGAGTCGGGTGGGCTACGCCGCCTGCGTGGCGGGCCTGCGGGTCTGGGCGAGGTAGACGTCGTCCAGCGTCGGCTCGGAGAAGGCCAGCTCGGCGACCTCGGTACCGGCGTCGTTCAGCGCCCGCACCACGATCGCGAGGTCGCCGGACGTGGCGACCGGGACGCTCACCGCCGCCCCTGACTCGTGCCTGCCCCGCAGGCCGACCAGCGCGACGGCGTTCAGCGCCGAGGGCACGTCGGTCTCGGCGCGCAAGGTCACGGTGACCATGCGCTGGCCGACCTCGGCCTTGAGCTCGGCGGGCGCGCCGCCCGCCACGATGGCGCCCTCGGACAGCACGGTGATCCGGTCGCAGAGCCGGTCGGCCTCGTCGAGGTACTGGGTGGTGAGCAGCACCGCGGCGCCCGCCCCGGCCAGTCGCTCGATGGTCTCCCAGACGCTCAGGCGCGCCGTCGGGTCCAGCCCGGTCGTCGGCTCGTCGAGGAAGATCACCTCGGGCCTGCCGACGAGGCTGGCCGCGATGTCGAGGCGCCGGCGCATCCCGCCCGAGTACTGGGCGGCCGGTCGTTTGGCGGCTTCGGTCAGGTCGAACAGTTCGAGCAGTTCGTCGGTGCGGCCGCGTGCCTGCTTGCGGCTCGCGCCGAGCAGCCGCGCGATCAGGCCAAGGTTGTCGCGGCCGGACAACGCGACGTCCACCGAGGCGAACTGCCCGGTCAGCCCGATGCGCTTGCGGACCTGCTTGGGCTGGGCGGTCACGTCGAACCCGCAGACCTTCGCCGAACCGCTGGTCGGCGGCAGCAGGGTGGACAGGATGTGCACCAGCGTGGTCTTGCCGGCGCCGTTGTGCCCGAGCAGGCCGTGGATCGACCCCTCGGCCACCGACAGGTCGATGCCCTGCAGCGCGGTCACGGAGCCGAACGACTTCGTGACGCCGACGGCCTCAATCATGGTTTTGGCCACTTGCCTGGCCCTCCGTTGTATTGTTGCCGGCGCTGAATGCCCGGTCTGGATTCGGATTCTTCCGCGATGTTAGAACGGCCCGCCCAGTGCGACGGTCCTGCTGCAGGTTCGTGTACCTGCCTTGTTTCCCGCAGCTCAGCGGGCTGTCATGAGACCAGCACCGGAAACGCGATGGTTCGAATTGTTCGATACACGATTGCTTTCTCCGAATTCGCCGGACGACGGTGCTGTGCTTTTATCTCCGCCCGGCGGGACCCTGTTCCGTCCACTGTGGATTTTCACCGACCAGGAGGGTGATCATGAACCGCGTTCTCGTTCTTGGAGCGACCGGCTACATCGGCACCAGGCTGGTGCCCCGGCTCGTGTCGGCGGGCTATGACGTGCGCTGCCTGGTCCGCACTCCGGCCAAGGTCCGCCTGCCCAGCGGGTGCGCCGAGGTCGAGATCGTCACCGGCGACGTGCTCGACCCGGCCGCTGTGCGCGACGCCCTGCGCGAGGTCGACGTGGTCTACCACCTGGTCCACTCGCTGGCCGAGCGTGACTTCCAGGAGCTGGACGCGACCGCCGCGTCACTGGTCACCGAGGCCGCCGCGGCGGCGGGCGCGCGCCGGATTGTCTACCTGGGCGGCCTGCGTCCGGCCGAGGACGACGAACGGCCCGCCTCGCGCCACCTCGCGTCCCGGGCCGAGGTCGGCGACCTGTTCCTGCGGGGCCGGGTGCCCGCGGTGGTCCTGCAGGCGTCGGTGATCGTCGGATCCGGTTCGACGAGCTACGAGCTGCTGCGCTACCTCACCGAGAGCGCCCCGGTGCTGCCGCTGCCCGCGTGGGCGGACAACCCCACCCAGCCGATCGCGGTCAGCGACGTGCTGCACTACCTGGCCGGCTGCGCCGAGCTGCCGCCCGAGGTCAACCGCGAGTTCGACATCGGCGGCCCGGACGTGCTGAGCTACCGGCAGATGATCCAGCGCTACGGCCGGACGGTGGGCCTGTTCCCCCGGTTCATGCCGACCACGCCGATGGTCTCACCCGCACTGCTGGCCCGCCTGGTGGAACAGCTCACGCCGGTGTCCGCCGCGGTCGCCGAGCCGCTGATCGAGTCGCTCGCGCATCCGCTGGTGTGCCGGGACAACGACATCGTCGGCCACGTCGGGGCGCCCCCGGGCGGCCCGCTGACCTTCGAGGACGCCGTGCGCGCCGCGATGGTGTGCACCCTGCCGGACCCGGCCTCGGCCGAGCAGCCCCGGAATTCGGCACTGCCACACCCCGGCGACCTGCCCGGCTCCGGCGGCCCCGCGTTCGTCGACGAGCGCGAGTTCATCAGCTGCGCGTCGGCCGAGCGGGTGTGGGAGACGAGCGCCGAAATCGGCGGGGAGTCCGGCTGGTACTCGCCGCCCCTGGTCGAGCGCGTGCAGGGCCTGGTGAGCAGGCTCGCCGGCGCGGGCGAACTGGTGGCACCGTGGCGAGTGGAAAGCGTCGACGCCGTCCACCGCCGGGTGATCCTGCGGTCGAAGGCCGCCGAGCCGGGCCAGACCTGGCTGGAGCTGTCGGTCTCGACCACCGAGAAGGGTGAGACGCAGTACCGGCAGCGGCTGGTGTTCCGGCCGAGCGGCGCCCGCGGCCAGGTCTACTGGCTGGCGCTGCGCCCGATCCACGAGTTCCTCCACAGCATGATGGCGCAGAACGTGGTGCTGGTCGCCCAGCGCGAGTCCAGCCTGCTGGCCCCGGTCGGGCGCCTGCTCGGTTCGCTGGGCCGATGGCCGGGACGAGTGGGCCTCGGCGCCACCGGCTAGCCCACAGCGGACAGGTCTTCCGTCCTTTGTGGTCACTCGTCTTGACGGTCACCCAGCGACGGTTTACGCCGAACGGGTCATGATCGGTGATCTCCCCACCGGAGGCGACGACGGTGACGAAGCCCTGCTGTCGCTCACCCGCCGCTCTGCGGCGCTGGGGGCAAGGGCTGCGGGGCAAGGGCTGAGGGGAAACCATGTACCACCACCCGATCATCACCGGTGAGTTGCTGGAAGCCACGACGCAGGCACTCGCGGTGCACACCGGGGTGTTCCTGATCGGCGACGACCACCTGGTCTGCACTGTCGTCGTCACAGCGGCGCGGGAAAACGGGAGCCTGCCGCCACTGAGCACGCACATGTCGTGGCTGCCCCGCTCGATCAGCCTCCAGCACGGCGCGAAAGCCAGCCGCCGAGCGCCCGCGATCCGGCTCAAACGTCATTCACTGGGCGGCACGCCCGACGTCATCGTCACAACGTACCTGGGGCGGCCGGATCCGGCGTTCGACCTCGCCACGGCGTCCATTGTGGACTTCTGGTTCAACCCCGGCGCCCTGCGCGGTCCTGGGTAGCGGAGGGCTCTGAGAACGCGTCTGAGAACTGACGTAGCAGCCGCCGCTCGAAGCCTCGGGGGCCTGGCCTTCGAAGCCGCCTACCCTCCACAAAGGACGGAAAATCTGCCCATTCGCCCGTTTCATACCGCCATGACCGTTTCATGCGTGCCCCTGAAGGCCACCATGACAGCGTTAAACGCCGTGAAGGCTCCCATCAGGGCACACGGCAAACCTGGGGTCGCGACTGAAGGGGACCTTCCCTCGACTCAACCTCACAAAAGTCCCCTTCACCAGAACAGACCATGTGAAAGTCCCCGTCAGTCACGCGGCCCCAGGCGCCAAACTGGACGACATGACATCAGTTTCCGGACGCCCTCTGACACTGGCCCGGCAGTCAGGCAGCGACGGACCGCCGATTTCCCGTTCGGGTGGTGGACTGAGTTTCCTGCTGCTCTCTGTGATCGTTTTTGTACCTGACTGAGTGATGAACATACGTGCGATTTCTGGTTGTATAGAGGTGTGACCAGTGCGAACGTGTATGTCGAACCGCCACAGGACCTGTGGCGGTCAGGCCCGCGCGAACTCGCGGCCATCGTGCACCAGTTGGTCGAAGCGTCTCGTGTGGTGGATGCGTCTATCGGGCGAGTGCTCGCGGAGATTGATCGCCAGGGTGCGCGGGAGCTGTTCGGCTACAACTCGACGGCACGGTTTCTGGTGGATGCGGAGCGGATGACGCATCGTGAGGCGAAGAAACTCCTCGACCGGGCGACTGCTCTCAACCCCGGTCGCCGGCTGGATGGCTCGGACAGTCCGCCTCTCGCACCGTTGACTGGTGCTGCTGCGAGGGACGGGGTGTTGGGTAGTGGACATGTCGACGCGATCGTCGACGTGATGAAGAAAATCCCGACCGACGTGCTTGACGATGAGCGAAGACAGGCCGAGGAAATCCTTGTCGACCTCGCCCGCAAAGCCCCCTGCAACGACGTTCACAACGCCGGGGTGACCATTCTCGACCGGATGGATCCCGACGGTCCGGAGCCTGATCACCGGGACCCGATCTATCCGTTGCGGACATTGCGGTTTCAACAGAAGCACAACGGTCGGCTCGCGATCCACATCGAAGTTGACGCGGTCCTCGCTGCGCAGACCCGCGCTGTCCTCGATCCGCTCGCGGAGCGGCGCACCACCGACGAAGGCGAACCGGACGTCCGCTCGATGTCCGAACGCTACGGGGATGCGTACGGGGAGATCATCGGGCTGGTGATCACCAGTCCGGAGCTGCCCATCCAGAATGGGGATCACGCGCACATCATGGTGACCATCCCCCTCGACGTGCTACGCAGCGGACTCGGCACCGCCTGCCTCGACCTCACCGAAACCATCAGTGCGACCGAAGCACGCATTATCGCCTGCGACTGCGGCATCATTCCCGCGGTGCTGGGTACCGCGAGTGAACCACTCGACCTGGGACGGATGAAACGGTTCGTCACCCAAGGCCAACGACGAGCCCTACAACTCCGCGACCGCGGCTGCGCGTTCCCCGGCTGCAAACGCAAACCGAAACACACCCAAGCACACCACATCCTGGAATGGGTCCTCAATGGACTCACCAACCTGGACAACCTCGTACTCCTGTGCGGCCATCACCACCGGCTGATCCACTGCTCAGCGTGGGAAGTCAGGATCGCCACAGACGGACTCCCGGAGTTCATACCGCCCGACTATTTGGATCCGCTACGCAAACCACGCCGCAACACCCTGCACCCACCACTCGCGTTCGCAGGCTAAACAGACAGGCCGGTCACCCCGCCACCCACGGCGGGGCCACCGGCATGTCCGCGGCCTTCACGGCGACAACTCGACGACAACTCGGCGACGACTCCGTCGTCAACCCGGGTCAGGGACGTCCGGGGCGTCGCGCTCTTTCGGTTCTCCAGCCCCAGGACTGGACGGGCAACTCCACCGCACCGGCGTCGCCGGTGTGACCGGAGAGCACCTCGGTCGCGTGCCGGTCGAGCTCTGCCTTCTCCTCGTCGGTGGCGACGAGGTAGTTGCTGTGCGTCGCGAACAGGGCCAGTACCTGGTCGACCGGCATTGTCACCGACGAGGAGAACGACGCCGTGGACACGGGCCCGAACGGCGCTTCCGGTGGGAGGCTGACGTCGGCGTAGGTCTCGCGGACCTTGCGGCGGTGCGGGTCCGCTTCCGTGCCAAACAGCTCGTTCACCCACGCGACGAACGGGTCCGGGCTTGTGCCGATCACACCGAGGCTGCCGCCGTCGCGGATCACTCTGGCGACTTCGGCGAGGGCGCGGCCGGGGTTGAACCAGTGCCAGGCCGAGCCGACCACCACGGCGTCCACACTTTGGTCGCGTAGCGGGATGTTCTCGGCCAGACCGGCCAAGACGCGCGCGCCTGGTGAGCGCTCGAGAAGCACCGCGCGCATCCGCTCGTCGGGCTCTACCGCGACGAAGCCGACGTCCATCCCCTCGAGTCGCCTGCAGAGCTGTCCGGTGCCCGCCGCGAGGTCGAGGACCAGGGTGCTACCGGGGCTGACAAGCCACCGGACCGCTTCGGGCGGGGGTGACAGCCGCACCCTGTCGTACTCCTGCGCCGCGTCCCCGAACGCGCGGGAACGCGGCTCGGAACGCCCCCGAGGGTCCGTCATGACCGGAAGGGTAGCGAACGGGGGAGTGGGCCGCGATTTGCTGACTGTCCGCGTGGCATGTACTTTCCATATTAGAAAGTACATGCCACGACGAGCGAGGAGAGTAGCTGTGAACGAAGCATCGCTGGCACTGCAGGAGATCGATCGGCAGCGGGCCGCACTGGCGGCCAAGGTGCGGCTGCCGTGGTGGTACGCGGGGTTGTTCGCGCTCGCGATGCTGGCCACGCTCGCCGCTCCGCTGGTCACCCGGGCCGTCTCCTGGGAGGTGGGCAGCTGGGCCGTGATGATGCCGGCGCTGGTCGTGCTGCTCGTGTTCGACCTGCTCCTTGGCTACGTGACGGGTGCGAAACTGGCCTGCGGCACCCTGCGGGCCTACCCGTCGAGCCGACCGGCCGGGCTGACCCTGCTCGGGTTCGCGGTGGCCGGGATCGTCGGGGTCCCGGTGCTGGCCGAGCTCGGTCGATGGCCGTTCGCCGTGGTGCTCGTCGTCGTGTGCACCGCGGCGGCGGTACGGTGCCTGCTGTGGCAGACGGCGGGGATCCGCAAGGACATCCGGGCGGGCCGGGCAGTGGTGTCGTGAGTGCGCCGGTACCGAAAGCCGGCCTGGACCCGGTGATCCACCCGCTGGCCAGGCTCTCGATCTGCGGGCTGCTCGCCGCCGGGGCGGACTGGGTGGATTTCGCGACCGTGCGCGAGAGCGTCGGGGTGTCGGATTCGGTGCTGTCCAAGCATTCGAAGGCGCTGGAGGAGGCGGGCTACCTCGAAGTCCGCAAGGGCGCGGTGGGTCGTCGGCCGCGGACCTGGTTCCGGCTCACCGGGCAGGGACGCCTCGCGTTCGGCGCCCACGTGGCCTGGCTGCAGAACGCCGCACAGAACGCCGCACAGAGCGTCGAAACCTAGCGTTTCGGGAAGCACCGGCGAAGCGCCGGAATCCGGCGGCGCCGGGCAGGCGTGATCAGGCCAGCTCGACCTTGACCACGCCCGGGGTGGTGGGCCGCGGCGATCCCGCGGCCGGTTCGGTGGTGACGGCGATGACCTTCGTGTCGAGGGGGAGGCCACCGGTGAGGACGCCGGTGGGCCGCAGCAGCCCGGCCGACTGCGGGCCGTGCGTTCCGACGAGCCAGGCCTGGTAGGTGTGTGCGGAGTCCAGCGCCGGCAGGTCGCGGACGTTGAGCACGAACTGGCCCTGGCCGCGGGACACGACTGCGGTGGCGTCGCCACCGTCCGTGCCGCGCGCCGCGACCGTCACCGCGTCCGACGCCGCCAGCACGGCGGCGCCGGGCACGCCTTGTGCCTGAGTCTGCTCCTGCGCGGGCCCCTGCCGGCCCAGGTTGATGCCACCGACGAACAGCGCCGCGGCCGCAGCGGCAGACAGGACGCCGATCGCGGCCCGCTTCACCCACCGCCGCGAAGCGCGGGACCCGGTACCGGCGACGCGGGGCGGCAGCTGCCGGGTCACCACGATCTCGGCCAGCACCCGGGCGCGCAGGGACTCGCTGAGTTCCGAGCCGGTTTCGGCGCCGAGGCGGGCGGTGGTTTCGCGGAACTCGAGCACCTCCTGCCGGCAGGCCGGGCATTCGGTCAGATGCCGGTCGAAGGAGGCGCGTTCGAGGTCGGTGACCGCGTTCAGCGCGTAGGCGCCGGTGAGGGCGTGGACGTCGGCTGTGGTCATGAGTGCGCTCCCAGTGCGTCACGCAGGCGGATCAAAGCGTCCCGGATTCGCGTTTTGATGGTGCCGACGGGCACGTGCAGCACCTCGGCGACCTCTCGATAGGTGAAACCCTTGTAGTAGGCCAGGTTGATGGATTCACGTTGGATCTCCGTCAGGCTCGACAGTGCGACCTTGACGCGCTCGCGGTCCAAAGTGGCCAGTGTGGTCTCGGAGACCTCGTCGAAGGGGCGCCGCAGGTCCAGCCGTTCGGCGCGCTCCTCGCGATCGCTCGCGGCCTGTTCCGAGCGGACCCGGTCGATGGCGCGCCGGTGGGCGATCGTCAGTGCCCACGTCTTCACGTTGCCGCGTTCGGCCGAGAAGTGACTCGCTTTCCGCCAGATCTCCACCAGCACCTCCTGGGTGACCTCTTCCGAGATCGCCCTGTTGCGCAGGATGCGGGTCACCAGCCCCAGGATCGGGCCGGCCAGCAGGTCGTAGAGCCCAGCGAAGGCCTGCTCGTCACCCAGCGTGACTCTGCTCAGCAGTGCTTCCGGACTGGGTGGGGCCTCGTCGACGGCAGTCGTCGCGGAGGGGAGTGCGAACACCGAGGCGCCAGTGGCCATGCTGAGCCCTTCAGAGGTAATGGGGCCGAGCCGGATCCTTGCGCAGCCTGTGTGTCATCGGTGATTCGGCGCCGACCGCTTCGTGGATTGGTCGGCGCCCGCGTGCCCCTGAAGGCCACCATCACAGCGTCTAACGCCGTCATGGTGGCCTTCAGGGGCAATCAGTTCAGGCTGCGGCGTGAGGTTCGGCCGGGGTCCGGTGGTGCTCGGCGAGGAGCCGCAGGCCGGCGGCGGCCATGAGGAGCCCGGCGGACGCGCCGAGCAGGAGCCCGAAGAGCCGCACCGGCGACGCGGCGCCTTCGACGGTGGCGGCGTAAAGGCCCGAAGCGAAGATGACTCCGGTGCCGATCCAGGCGGCGGCCAGCGGCAGCAGGAAGCGGCCGCGTCCCCAGCGGTGCACCAGCGTCAGCAGCCCGAGGACACCGGCGATGCTCAGCACTCCCTGGGTCGCCCAGAAGGTCTGCTGCGTGGCGGTCTGCACGGCCGCGGGGTAGCCGCCCAGCGCGCCGCCGTCGATGGCCCACACGAGCTGGATCACGCCATAGCCGGTGGCGACGACCGCGGCGACGGTGACCAGCACGGTCCGGCGGGGTCGGCTCGCCGCGGCTCGCAGGTCCGCGGTCCGCATCCGGAACAGCTCCGTCCAGCGGGCCAGGGCGTACAGCACGAACGTGGCCACCAGCATGATCCCCTGGACGGTGAAGCCGCCGTAGACGACGCCGTACACCCAGCCGTGCAGGCCGTTGTCGGCTCCGATCGGCGATCCACCGGCGAATCCCTGGACCACGATGCCCAGCGGCACGCCCAGCGCGATCGGGGCGAGCAGCCCGGTTCCCACCCAGATCGGGATCAGCACCAGCCAGGCGGGCAGCCGCTGCCCCCAGCGGCAGGTGAACGCCAGTGCCACCACGATGGCGACCAGATCCATGCCCATCGTGACGGCGTTGCCCACCACGTGCTTCGTGTCGGCCATCTCGGCCGTGCCCTGGCCGACCGTGCCGACGGAGCTGCCGGCGAGCCACGCGATCTTCAGCGTGAGGTAGGGGACGCAGGCGGCGATCGCTCCGCAGCAGGCGACCAGCCGGGCGATCCGCAGCCTGGAGGCACCGGGGGACGCGGGCACCCGGTCGAGCACATGAGCTGAATCTGTCATGCCAGGAAGCCTGGTCCCTCCCGGCCGCCCGGACTTCCCGCCACGGGCGGACCCGTCTCCCTCGCCGGAGGGAGAACGACGCGAGTACACCCGCGCGCTGCTGCTTTCGTCGCCGGTGCCCGACCCCGCCCGGCAACGGGAACGGCGCGAACGGGCCGGGTAGTCGAACGCGGCAAAAGCAGTCACCGCGGTGAGTACTCGATCGGCGGTTGTCCGGACGTACGTCAGCACCGCTGCCGGGCGTCTTGACAGCGCGCGCCGGGAGGAACGAACATCCGAATCCATCGAGCGTGAAAACGTTTCACAAACTTGCCGAGGAGTTCGAATGGCTTCCCCTTTCCGGCACAAACTCGCCGTTTTCCTGGCCTTACTGGCTTCGGCTGGTGGCCTGGCGGTGGCGGCGCCCGCCTCGATCGCCGCGCCTGCCGACTTCTACACGCCGCCCACGTCGTTGCCCGCCGGGCAGAACGGTGACGTGGTCAAGACGTTGCCGTCGACCTACACCAGCCAGAGCGGTGTCACCTCGACGCGCGTGATGTACCTGTCGCGGGACGCCCACGACCAGCCGATGGCCGTGACCGGGACGGTGCTGGTCCCGCAGGCCCCGTGGACCGGTCCCGGCGCGCGTCCGGTGGTCGCCTACGCCCCGTTCACCGCGGGCGTCGCGGACAAGTGCGCCGTGTCGAAGGCGATCGCCGGGGACACCTCGTCCGACCTCGTCGGCAGCGTGCAGACCACGTTCATGAACGGGTTCCTGGCTAAGGGCTACGCCGTGGCCCAGACCGACTACCAGGGCCTTGGCACCCCGGGCGACCACACGTACGCCATGCGGCTGCCGCAGGCGCACGCCGTGCTGGATGTGCTCCGGGCCGCCCGGCAGCTGCCCGCCAACGGGGTGTCCCCGAGCGCGCCGGTCGCGATCGCCGGGTACTCGCAGGGCGGGGGCGCGGCCGCCGCGGCCGCCGAACTCGCGTCGGCCTACGCGCCGGAACTGAACGTCGTCGGCACCTACGCCGGCGCCCCGCCCGCCGATCTGGCCGTACTGGCCAAATCGCTCGACGGCGGCCTCTACGCCGGGTTCGAAGGGTTCGCGATCGTGGGAGTCAACGCGGCCTACCCCGAACTGAACCTCACCGACCTGACCAACGCGCAGGGCAAGGAAGCCCTCCAGCAGCTGGGCGGCTATTGCACTTTGGACGCGGTGTTCGGCTTCGCGTTCAAGAACACCGCGACGCTGACCAAGGACGGCAAGCAGGTTTCGGACTACCTCGCCAAAGAGCCTTACGCGTCGGTGATCGCGACACAGAAAATCGGTAACGTGAAGCCGGCCGCGCCGGTATTGGTGGAATCGTCGCCCAACGACGACGTCGTCCCCAATTCGCAGGTCGTGCAGCTGGCCAAGGATTGGTGCGGAAAGGGCGCGGCGGTGCAATACAGCCCCATCAACGGCCTTTTCCCGTTCTTCACCCACGCCCTGTCCGGGTTCACCGCGGCCACGAACAGCGCGAACTGGGTCGCCTCCCGCTTCGGTGGTCAGCCAGCGCCGACCAACTGCGGAAAGTTCTGACGTCTCGGAGCGCCCGGGACCGAGGGGTCCCGGGCGCTCCGGGCTGCCGTCGAGTCTGCTCGTTCGTCTCTGCCGCGGCGCCCGGCGTCCCGTCATGCTCCAGACGCCGGATGTATTCGTGCTGGAGGACACCTTCATGATCATGTTGCCTGAGCGTGGCGCGGCCGTGCCGCTGCCGGACGTCTGCGTGCACGAACTGTTCGCCCGCCACGCGGCCGCCACCCCGGAGGCCACCGCCGTGCTCTTCGGGGACGAGCGGCTGGACTACGGCGAGCTCGACCGCCGGGCCAACAGGTTCGCGCACCGGCTGCGTGAGCTGGGCGTCGGCCACGAGGTCCCGGTGGCACTGTGCCTCGAACGCAGTGCGGACCTGCTCGTCGCGATGCTGGGAATCCTCAAGGCGGGCGGTTTCTACGTCCCGCTCGACCCCGCCTACCCACCCGAGCGGCTGGAGTTCATGCTCGCCGACTCGGGCGCGGCCGTCGCGGTCACCCAGCGCGGGCTCGCCGGCCGGGTCGCGTCGGCGTCCACCGTGGTGCTCGTCGACGAGACGGATCTGAGCGGGCGGCCGGACACACCGCCCGCGGCCGGGACGACCCCGGACAGCCTGATCTACCTGATGTACACCTCCGGCTCGACCGGCCGCCCCAAGGGCGTGCAGGTCACCCACCGCGGCGTGGTGCGGCTGGTGCACCGGTCCGACTTCGCGGACTTCGACGCGGACCAGGTGTTCCTGCTGCTCACGTCCCTGTGTTTCGACGTGTCGACCTTCGAACTGTGGGGCGCCCTCGGCAACGGCGCGACGCTGGCGGTCCTGCCGCCGGGGGTGCCCACCGCCGCCGCGATCGAGGAGGCCGTCCGCCGGTTCGGCGTGACCGTGCTGTGGCTGAGCTCCGGGCTGTTCGGGCAGGTCGTCGACGCGCGGGTGAGCGCGCTCTCCGGCGTCCGGCACGTGATCGCGGGCGGCGACGTCGTCCCGCCGGTGCAGGCCCGCCGGGTCATCGAGGAGCTGGGCGCCGAGATGAGCAACGGCTACGGCCCCACCGAATGCACCACGTTCGCTTGCGCCCACCGCGGGATGTCGCTCGCCGACACCGAGGGCCCGATCCCGATCGGCGTGCCCATCGCGAACACCCACGCGTTCGTCGCCGACGCCGACGGGACGCCCGTCGCCACGGGGGAGCGCGGCGAGCTGCTGCTCGGCGGGCCGGGCGTGGCACGCGGCTACCACCGCCGGGCGTCGCTGACGGCGGACTGGTTCGTGCCCGATCCCGCGGGCGGTGGCGGCCGCCTCTACCGCACCGGCGACGAGGTCCGCGTGCGCCCGGACGGGGTGTTCGAGTTCTTCGGCAGGCTCGACCAGCAGGTCAAGATCCGCGGCTTCCGGATCGAGCCCGGCGAGATCGAGGCCGCGCTCACCGCCCACCCCCTCGTCCGCGCCGCCGTGGTGGTGCCCCACGAACGGGGAGCGGGCGACCGGGTCCTCCTCGCCCACGTCGTGAGCGACCCCGACCGGCGTCCCGCCCAGGACGAGCTGCGTGCGTTCCTGCTGACCCGCCTGCCCGAACACCTGGTCCCCTCCTTGTGGTCCCACCTGGACGAACTGCCGATCACGCCGAACGGCAAGGTCGACCGCGCGGCACTGGGAGTGCCGGAGGACACCGCTTCGGCGGCGTCGTTCGTCGCGCCCCGGACCCCGGTCGAGCAGGCCGTCGCCGAGGTGTGGTCGGAGCTACTGGGCATCGACTGCGTCGTCGTGGGCGCCTATCTCCTCGACCCGCAGGACCTCGCTCCAGATCCCGGCGAGCGCCCGCTCCACCGCCGAAGCCGGTGCGGCGAACGGTTCCGCGAGGGTCGAGCGGCTGAGCTCCGGGTCGGGCAGGGCCGCCCGGTCGACCTTCTTGCTCGGCGTCAGCGGGAGGGCGTCCAGCGTGACCCAGAGGCCCGGCACCAGGTACTCGGGCAGGTGCGCCCGCAGGTGTGTGCCGAGCGCTTCGAGGTCCGCGCCGCCCGGTGCCGGGACGACGTAGGCGACCAGCTGACGGTCCGGGAGGTCCTTGGCCACCACCGCGGCCGCCCGGATCGCGGGATGGGCGGTGAGGGCGGCTTCGATCTCGCCGAGTTCGATGCGGAACCCGCGGATCTTCACCTGCCGGTCGATCCTGCCGAGGAACTCGACCGTCCCGTCGGCGCGGAACCGGGCCAGGTCGCCGGTGCGGTAGAGCCGCGCGCCCGGGGTGGGCGAGAACGGGTCGGGGACGAACCGGTCCGCGGTGAGGCCGGGTCTGCGCAGGTAGCCGCGAGCCACGCGCAGGCCGCCGAGGTGCAGTTCCCCCGGCACGCCGACCGGTGCCGGCCGTCCGGCAGGGTCGAGCACGTACGCGCTGGTGGCGGGGACCGGCCTGCCGATCGGGAGGGTCGTGGCGGTCAGGTCCTCTTCCGCCGCCCAGTGCAGGAAGCTCGAGATCGTCGCCTCCGTCGGGCCGTAACACGCGACGAACCGGCCCGGCAGCCCGAGCTCCCGCCAGCGGCGCGCGTCCTCGGTGGTCACGACGTCGGCGCCGACGTTCATCATCTTCAGGTGGGCCGCCCGCGGGTCGCCGGGCGCGAGCACCCCCAGCAGCTCGCGGAAGTAGTGCGGCGTGATGTTGAAGCTGGTGATCCGGTGCTTGCCGAGCTGGTTCGCCAGCTCCTCCGGCTCCCAGAACAGCGGGTCGCTCACCAGCACCGACGCACCCGCGAGCAGCGGCGCGCCGAGCTGCTCCAGTGAGCCATCGAAAGCCAGTGAAGCGAGGGACAGCACCCGGTCGGCCGCGGTGATCCCGTACTCCCCGGCGATGACCAGCGCGTGCTCGGCGTAGGAACCGTGCTGGATCTGGACGCCCTTGGGGCGGCCGGTCGAACCCGAGGTGTAGATCACGTACGCGAGGTGTTCTGGTTGGACAGTCCACTCAGGACTGCCGGAGTGCTCGGCGTCGATGGCGGCGTGGTCCCGGTCCAGCGCGATCACCGGGCAGCCCGACCCGGCGAACAGCCCGGCGAACCGCTCCTGGGTCAGGACGGCCGCCGTGCGCGCGTCCTCGACCAGTAACGCGAGCCGGTCGGCGGGGTTCGACGGGTCGAACGGCACGTAGGCCGCGCCGGACTTCAGCACACCGACGAGCGCGACCACGGCGTCGAGGCCGCGTTCCACGCAGACGCCGACCGTCGACTCCGGCCCGAGCCCGCCCGCGCGCAGGTGCCGCGCCAGGCGGTTCGCCCTGGCGTCGAGCTGGGCGTAGGTGAGTTCCCGGCCACCGGACAGCACCGCGAGACTGTCCGGTGCCGCGGCGACCCGGCGGGCGAACAGCTCCGGGAAGCACCCGGTTGCCTCGCCCGGCCACGGCACCGACCCCCAGTCGTCGATCAGCACGCCGAGTTCCGCGGCCGGGGTCAGGTCCAGTTCGCTCAGGCGGTTCGCGGGGTTTTCGGCGATGCTCTCCAGCAGACGGCGGAAACGCGCGGCCAGGCGCGCCGCGGTCGAGGGATCGAACAGGGCCGTCGGATAGGTGAGGGTCCCGGTCAGCGAGCCGTCCGGGCGGTGTTCGAACTGCAGGCCGAGGTCGAACGACGAGGCCGTCCAGTCCACATCGGACTCTTCGACGGCGAGGCCGGGCAGCGAGAACCGGTCGGCAGGCACCTCGTGCAGGCCGAACACCGCCTGCACCAGCGGGTTGCGGGACAGGTCGCGGTCCGGTTCGAACTCGCCGACCAGCCAGTCGAACGGCACCTCCTGGTTGCCGAACGCGTCGAGCGCGGTCGTGGCCACCCGGTCGAGCAGGTCCCCGAACGAGGGATCGCCGGCGAGATCCGTCCGCAGCACCAGCGTGTTGACGAAGAACCCGGCCAGGTTCTCGACCTCGGCCAGGGTCCGGCCGGCGACCGGGCAGCCGACGGCGATGTCCGTGCCGCCGGTGTGCCTGCCGAGGAACACCTGGTAGGCGGCCAGCAACAGCATGAACGGGGTGGCCCGGTGGGACCGCGCGAGCGCGGTGAGCCGGTCGGCCAGCGCGGCGGGCACGTCGACGCGGGTCCCGGCGCCCGCGGGATCCCAGACGGGCCCGCGTGGCCGGTCGGCAGGCAGCTCCAGCGGGCCGAGTCCGGCCAGCCGTTCGCGCCAGTAGGCGAGCTGCCCGTCGAGCCTGGCCGCCGCGTCTTCCCGCTGCCAGAGCGCGAAATCGGCGTACTGGACGGGCAGCGCGGGCAGTTCGGGTTCGGTGCCGGTGGTGAACGCGCGGTACAGCTCGCGCAGCTCGGCCGCCAGGACGTCCCAGGACGCGCCGTCGAACGCGATGTGGTGGACCACGACCAGCAGGACGTGCTCCCGGGCGGCGAGCCGGAGCAGCCTGGCACGCAGCGGCGGCTCGGTGGCCAGGTCGAACGCCCGGCTCAGCTCCCTGGCGATCACGTCGTCGACCTCGGCCTCGCGGACCTCCGCCACCGGCAGCGGCACCGGCGCTGGCTCGTCCACGAGCTGGACGGGGACGCCCTCGCGGCCGAGGTACCGCGTCCGCAGCACCTCGTGCCGGGCGGTGAACGCGTCGAGCGACCGGCTCAGCGCCCTGACGTCCAGGTCGCCGCGCACCCGCAGGGTCAGTGGGAGGAGGTACTCGGTCCCGCCGGGCCGCAGCGCGTCGAGGAACCACAGTCTCTCCTGGGAAAAGGACAGTGGCAGGTCACCGGGCATGGTCATGACGCCAGGGTGACCGCCCGGCGGCTCCGTGGCCAGGGTCGCGTCGGCGGTCTCGCGGGCGAACGTCGGTGCCTTCGTTTCTGCGTGTTCTTCTCTGTCCGTCGCGTCCCGGACCGGCCAGGCTCGGCTGTCGCGGGGACAGGTGTGCCCGCCGTACGCGAGGAGGTCGGGATGAGCGAGGACGAGCGCACCTACGGTGTCGTGCTCAACCACGAAGAGCAGTATTCCCTCTGGCTGGTGGATCGCGAGCTGCCGGCGGGCTGGCGGTTCGAGGGCAAGCGCGGGCCGAAGCAGGAGTGCCTCGACCACATCGACCAGGTGTGGACCGACATGCGCCCGCTGAGCCTGCGCGAACGGATGCGCGAGGACGCGACATCCTGAGCGGCCCAGTCTGAGCGGCCCAGTCTGAGCGGGCCAGTCCGAGAGCCCGGCACCGAACACCCGGATCGACCCGCAGGGGGAGCGATGAGCACCGAACAGTCCCGGCGCCAGGAGCTGCTGGACCGGTACCTGGCGAGCGCGACGCCGGTCCGCCCCGGCGCGGCGCCGTCGGCCGACCGCAGCCGTCCGCTGGCGCTTTCCCTTGCCCAGCAGCGGATGTGGGTCCTGGACAAGCTCCGCCCCGGCGGTACCGAGTACGTGGTCACCTCCGCGTGGCGGCTCCACGGCGTGCTCGAAGTCGAGCGTTTACGGTCCTGCTGGCGGACCATCGTGGCGCGGCACGAGGTCCTGCGGACCACCTACGCCGAGCGTGACGGGGTTCCCGAGCAGGTCGTCGGAGCGGGCGACGTCGACCTGACCATGATGGACGTCTGCGAGGACGCTGTCGCCGAGGTCACGCGTGAGGAGGCGGCGCAGCCGTTCGACCTCGAGAAGGACCACCCGCTGCGGGTCCGGATCCTGCGGTTGTCGCGGACCGAGCACGTGCTGCTGCTGGTCGTGCACCACATCGCCTACGACGGCTGGTCGGCGTCGATCGTCGCGCGCGAGCTGGCCGCTCTCTACAGTGGCACCACGCTGCCCGAGCCGCCCACGCAGTACGCCGACTTCGCCGCCTGGCAACGGGAGCACGCCGGAAGCCAGGCCGTGGCGACCCAGGTGGACTACTGGCGCCGTCGCCTCGACGGGGTACAGCCGCTGACCCTGCCGACTGATCATCCCCGCCCCCCGGTGCATGACCCTCGCGGTGAAATCCTGCGGTTCACCGTGGACGCCGGGCTCGCCGGTGCCGTCGCCGAACTCGGCAAGGCGCATCGCGCGACGACCTTCATGGTGCTGCTGGCCGCCTACCAGGTCCTGCTGGGCCGGTACGCCGGGCAGGACGACGTCACCGTCGGCACCCCGATCGCCGGGCGGGCCCGCGCCGAGACCCAGGACCTGATCGGCCTGTTCCTGAACACGCTGGTGCTCCGGGCCCGGCTCGACGCGAACATGTCCTTTAAGGACTTCCTGGGCCGGGCGCGGCACGACACCCTCGAGGCATACGCCAACCAGGACGCGCCGTTCGAGCGGCTGGCCGACGAGCTGGCGCCGGATCGAGACCTGTCCCGCAACCCGCTGTTTCAGGCGATGCTGGTACTGCAGAACACCGGCCGGGCCGAGTTCACCGCGGGCGGCCTGCACGCCGAGCCGGTGCATTCCCCTTGGCACAGTGCGAAGTTCGACCTGACCCTGGAGTTGACCGAGCAGCCGGACGGGACGCTGGCCGGGGTGCTGGAGTACCCGGTCGCGTTGTTCGACCGTGACACCGTCGAGCGGCTGGGCCTGCATTTCGTCGAGCTGCTGCGCGGCATCGTCGCGAACCCCGGCGCGCGCCTCGCCGACTTGGCTTGGCTGAGCGAAGCCGAGCAGACGCAGCTGGCGTGGTGGCACGAAACCGAAATGCCGTTCCCCGGCGGCACGCTGCTGGACCTGGTGGCTGAGGGGGTGGCTGCTGGGGGTGTGGCGGTGGTGTCCGGTGATGTCGAGGTGACCTATGCGGAGCTGGAGGTGTTGTCGAACCAGGCGGCACATCGGCTGAGGTCGTTGGGTGTGGGCGTCGAGTCGGTGGTCGGGGTCCGGCTCGAGCGTGGCGTGGAACTGGTCGTGGCGTTGCTGGGGATCTTGAAGGCGGGTGGTGCGTATCTGCCGTTGGATCCGGAGTATCCGGCGGAACGGCTTCGGTTCATGGTCGAGGATTCGGGTGCCGAGGTGGTGGTCACGCCGGGCATGTTGATGGATCTCGACGAGCCTGGTACGCCGGTGGATGTGTTGGTGCGCGGCGAGAACGCGGCGTATGTGATCTACACGTCCGGGTCGACCGGTCGCCCAAAAGGGGTCGTCATCGAGCACCGGGGGATTGTGAACCGGTTGCGGTGGATGCAGGCGGAGTATGGCCTGGCGTCGGTGGATCGGGTGTTGCAGAAGACGCCGTTTGGGTTCGACGTGTCGGTGTGGGAGTTTTTCTGGACGCTCTCGGCGGGTGCGACGCTGGTGATGGCGCGTCCCGGCGGGCATCGCGACCCTGGCTATCTGGCCGAGGTGCTGGCCGGGCAGGGGATCACGACGGCGCATTTCGTGCCGTCGATGCTGCGGGCCTTCCTCGCGCAACCGTTGCCACCGCTGCCTTTGCGGCGTGTCCTGTGCAGTGGTGAGGCGCTGCCCGACGACCTCGTCGAGCGGTTCGCCAGCATGGTCGGTTGCGAGCTGCACAACCTGTACGGGCCGACCGAGGCGTCCGTCGACGTCACCGCGATCGAATGCCGCCCTGGGGAGCCGGTGACCATCGGCCGGGCCATCGCGAACACGAGGATCCACGTGGTGGATCGCGAGCTGCGCGAAGTGCCCGTCGGTGTGCCCGGCGAGCTGATGATCGCCGGGATCCAGCTGGCTCGCGGCTACCTGAACCGGCCCTCGCTGACGGCCGAACGGTTTGTGCCCAGCCCGTTCGCGGTGACGCCGGGCGAGCGGCTCTACCACACCGGCGACCTCGCCCGCCGCCTCCCGGACGGCCGCGTCGCGTACCTGGGCCGGATCGATCACCAGGTCAAGCTGCACGGCAACCGGATCGAACTCGGCGAGATCGAGGCCGCCCTCGTCGAGCACGCGGACGTGCACGCCGCCGCCGCCGCGGTCCACGACGACCGGCTCGTCGGGTACTTCGTGCCCGCGCCGGGCCGGATCCCAGCGCCAGGGGAGCTGCGTGAACACCTGGCCCGCACGCTGCCCGAACCCATGCTGCCGTCGATCTGGGTCGCCCTCGACACGCTGCCCCTGACCGCCAGCGGCAAGACCGACCGCAAGGGGCTCGCCGCCCCGGACGGCACGCGGACCGACCTCGCCGGGCGGTTCATCGCTCCCCGGACCGTCGCCGAGGCAGCCGTGGCCCGTGCCTTCGCGGCGGCCGTGGGCGCCGATCAGGTCGGCGCGGAGGACAATTTCTTCGAACTGGGTGGCGATTCGCTGCGCGCCATCCGGGTCGTCGGCCTGCTGCGCGCCGAAGGCATCGAGGCCGGGGTGCAGGACCTGTTCCGCCGCCAGCGGGTGGCCGAGTTCGCCGCTGGCCTGAGCGGCGCGGCGGTCGTGCCCGAGGTCTCGGTCGCACCGTTTTCCTTGCTCGGCGACGAAGAGCGAGAGCTGCTGCCCGACGACGTCACCGACGCCTATCCGCTTTCGCTGGCGCAGGCGGGCATGGTGCACGAGATGCTCGCGGGCGCGGACCGCGGGCTGTACCTGAACAACCTCGGCTATCCCGTGCACGACGACGGCGAGTTCTCACTGACCGCGCTGCGACAAGCGGCGCGCCGCCTGGTCGAGCGGCACGAGATCCTGCGCACCTCGATCGACTTCACCGGGGTCGCGCCGCTCCAGCTGGTCCACGCGGACGCGACCCTCGAAGTCACCTGCGAGGACCTGCGCGCGCTATCGGCGGAGGACCAGGCGGAGCGGGTGCGGCTGTTCGTGGCGGAGGACCGGGCGCGCGGGTTCGACCTGCTCAGGCCGTCGCTGCTGCGGTTGCACGTCCACCGGCTGGCCGCGCGCGAGTGGCGGCTCTCGTTCAGTTACGTGCACGCGATCCTGGACGGCTGGAGCCAGAACTCGCTGGTCGCCGAGCTGCTGGCGGACTATCGCGGCGTCCGTGGCGGCGTCGTCGGGCCGGTCGAACCGCCCGCCGTGCGGTTCGCCGACGCGATCGCGCGGGAGCGTGGGTCACTGCGGTCCACAGTGGACCGGGACCACTGGGCGTCCAGGGTCTCCGCCGCCGACCGGTTCACCCTCCCGTCCGGGTGGGCGGGCGAGGACGACGGGGTCTATCGCACGGCCCGGGTGCCGTTCGCCGACCTGACCGCGGACTTGCGGGCCGCCGCCGCGTCGGCCGGAGTGCCGCTCAAGAGCCTGCTGCTCGCCGCACACCTGACCGTGCTGCGGACGCTCGCGGCCAACGACCGCCCGTTCCACACGGGCCTGGTGACCAACGGCAGGCTCGAACGGGACGGCAGCGACCAGGTCCGCGGCATGTTCCTCAACACGGTCCCGTTCCCGGCCCCCGTCGCGCCCGACTGGCCCGCGCTGGCCAGGGCCGTGTTCGCCGAGGAGACGGCGATGTGGCCGCACCGGCACTTCCCGTTGCCGGCGATGCAGGCCGCCTGGGGCGGGCAAAGTCCGCTGATCGACGTGTTCTTCAACCACACCGACATGCACGTGCTCGAAGACGGCGGAGTCGACCTCGACGAGGTCGCCGACAGCACCCCCAACGAGTTCGGGCTGTCGGTGTCGACGGTGCCGGGCGCCTTCGTGCTGGAGGCGTTCACCCACCGGATCGCCGCCGGGCACCTGGGCTTCCTCTCGCGGCTGTACCGGCACGTCCTGGAGCGGATCCTCGCCGCGCCAGGAGAGGAACCACGTCGGTGCGGGCTGCCGGACGCCGACCGTGACGCGCTGGTGCGGACCTGGAATCCCGCCAGGACGGAACGGACAGGGGAGACCCTGCCCGAGCTCTTCGCCGCCGCCGCGACGGCGAACCCGGCAGCGCCCGCGGTGCGCTGCGGCGACGTCACCCTGACTTACCGGGAGCTCGACCAGCAGGTCACCCGGCTCGCCCGGCGCCTGCGCGAGCAGGGCGTCCGGCGCGGCTCGCTGGTCGGCGTGCTGCTCGAGCGGCGCCCGGAAATGCTCGTCGCGTTGCTCGCGGTGCACCGTGCGGGTGCCGCCTATCTGCCGATCGACCCACGCTACCCGGCCCAACGGGTGGCGTACGTGCTCGGCGATTCGGCCGTCGAGGTGGTGCTCACCCAGGCATCACTGGCGGGGCCGCTCGGCGATGCTTCCCACACGGTGGTGCTGGTCGACGCCCCTTCGCCCCCGAGCGCGGCCCTCGACGAGTCCGGGCCGGACGGCGACGAACTCGCCTACGTCATCTACACCTCAGGCTCCACCGGGCGGCCGAAGGGCGTGATGATCAGCCATGGGGCGCTCGCGAACTTCTTGCTGTCCATGCTGGAGCGGCCCGGCCTCGCGCCCGGTTCCGCGGTCCTCGCACTGACCACGATCTCCTTCGACATCTCCGCGCTGGAGCTCTACCTGCCGCTGCTCGTCGGCGGCGAGGTCGTCCTCGCGACCGCCGAGGAGTGCGTCGATCCGCACCGCCAGGCCGCGCTGATCGAGCGGGCCCGGCCGTCGACGATCCAGGCCACGCCGTCGGGGCTGCGGCTGCTGCTCGACTCGGGCTGGACACCGCAGCCGGGGCTGACCGTGTTCGCGGGCGGCGAGAAGCTGCCCGGCGAGCTGGCCCGCAGGCTCACCGCGGGCGGCGCCGCGCTGTGGGATCTGTACGGGCCCACCGAAACCACGATCTGGTCGACGGTGGCGAGGCTCGACGGTGACACCGTCACGGCCTGGGAACCGGTGGCCAACACCGACGTCCGGCTGCTCGATGATCAGCTGGCGCCCGTTCCGCTGGGCGTCGTCGGTGAGGTCTACCTCGGCGGAGACGGCCTCGCCCGTGGCTACGCGGGGCGGCCGGGGCTGACCGCCGACCGGTTCGTGCCCGATCCGCACGCCACGCGGCCCGGTGCCCGGCTCTATCGCACCGGCGATCTCGCGCGCCGGTATCCGGACGGGCACGTCGAGATCCTCGGCCGGGCCGACCACCAGGTGAAGATCCGCGGCCACCGCGTCGAACCCGGGGAGATCGAGGCCGTGCTGCTCGCCGATCCCCGCGTCCGCGACGCCGTCGTCCAGCCGGCACCCACGCCGACCGGCGAGCTGGAGCTCACCGCTTACGTGGTACCGGCCGACGGCATGGCACTGTCCATAACGGACGTCCGAACCGGACTCGGTCGCAGTCTGCCGGACTACCTGGTGCCGAGCGGGTTCGTGGTGCTCGACGAGTTCCCGTTGACCCCGGCCGGAAAGCTCGACCGGGCGGCCTTGCCCGCGCCGGGCCCGGAGACGGCCGAACGGGAGCACCTCGCGCCACGCACCCCGGCCGAGGCCCTCGTCGCGGAGGTCTGGGCGGAGGTGCTCGGCGTCGAGCGGGTGGGCGTGCGCGACGAGTTCTTCGACATCGGCGGGCATTCCGTGGTCGCCACCCGGATCGCGGTCCGGCTGCGCTCGGCGTTGCGTGTCGACGTCCCGGTGCGCGCGCTGTTCGACCACCCGACCGTCGAAGCCCTCACCGCCGCGGTCGCCGGGTACCCGCCGCTCGCGGCGTCGCCGGGGATCCGGGCGACCATCAGGCCGCGTGCCGTGGTCCGGCAGACCGTGGGTGAGGACGCGTGAAGTACGAGGGAACGCTGCTGGACTTGGTGGCCGAGGGGGTGGCTGCTGGGGGTGTGGCGGTGGTGTCCGGTGATGTCGAGGTGTCGTATGCGGAGCTGGAGGTGTTGTCGAACCAGGCGGCGCGTCGGCTGGGGTCGTTGGGTGTTGGTGTCGAGTCGGTGGTCGGGGTCCGGCTTGAGCGTGGTGTGGAGTTGGTTGTGGCGTTGCTGGGGATTTTGAAGGCGGGGGGTGCGTATTTGCCGTTGGATCCGGGGTATCCGGCGGAACGGCTTCGGTTCATGGTTGAGGATTCGGGTGCCGAGGTGGTGGTCTCCCCGGGCATGTTGATGGATCTCGATGAGCCTGGTACGCCGGTGGATGTGGTGGTGCGCGGTGAGAACGCGGCGTATGTGATCTACACGTCCGGGTCGACCGGTCGCCCCAAGGGGGTGGTGGTCGAGCATCGGGGGATTGTGAACCGGTTGCGGTGGATGCAGGCGGAGTATGGCCTGACGCCGGTGGATCGGGTGCTGCAGAAGACGCCGTTTGGGTTCGATGTGTCGGTGTGGGAGTTTTTCTGGACGCTCTCGGTGGGTGCGACGTTGGTGATGGCGCGTCCCGGTGGGCATCGCGACCCCGCGTATCTGACGGAAGTGCTGGTGGAAGAAGAGATCACGACGGCGCATTTCGTGCCGTCGATGCTGCGCGCGTTCCTGGCGCAACCGGTCCCGCGGCTGCCGCTGCGCCGCGTGCTGTGCAGCGGTGAGGCCCTGCCGGACGAGCTGGCGGAGCGGTTCCACCGGAAAGTCGGTTGCGAGCTGCACAACCTGTACGGGCCGACCGAGGCGTCCGTCGACGTCACCGCGATCGAATGCCTGCCCGGGGTGCCCGTCACCATCGGCCGGGCCATCGCGAACACGCGGATCCACCTCGTCGACGGCGAGCTGACGATCGCCGGGGTCCAGCTGGCCCGCGGGTACCTGAACCGGCCGTCGCTGACCGCGGAAAGGTTCGTGCCGAACCCGTTCGCGGTGACGCCGGGCGAGCGGCTCTACCACACCGGCGACCTCGCGCGCCGGTGCGGCAACGGGACGATCGAGTACCTGGGCCGGATCGACCACCAGGTCAAGATCCACGGCAACCGGATCGAACTCGGCGAGATCGAAGCCGCGCTGCACAGCCATCCCGCGCTCACGGCGGCCGTGGTCGCGGTGCACGAGGACCGGCTCGTCGGCTACTTCGTGGCCGCCCCCGGCCAGGCTCCCGCACTCGCCGACCTTCGCGCGTGGCTGGCCCGCACGCTGCCGGACCCCATGCTCCCGACGGTCTGGATCGCACTGGCCGCCCTCCCGCTCACCCCCAGCGGCAAGACCGACCGCACCGCCCTGCCCGCCCCGGACGGCGCCCGCCCCGCACTGGACGTCGCCTACGCCGAGCCCCGCGATGACACCGAGACCGTCATCGCGCAGATCTGGGCCGACACGCTCGGGGTGTCCCCGGTCGGCATCCACGACCCGTTCCTCGAGCTCGGCGGCCGGTCGCTGGCCGCCACCCAGATCTGTGCCAGGGTGTCCCGCGCGCTGGGGCGGCGGCTTTCACCGGCGGACCTGTTCACCGCGCCGACCGTCGCGCGGCTGGCCGTGCTGGCCGCCGATGCGGTGCTGACGGTCCGCACCGTCCACACGGGACGATCGGTTTCCCCGGCGCAGCAACGAATGTGGTTTCTCGACCAGCTGTCCGGCCCGTCGGCGATGTACACCATGTACGAGGCCTACCGCTGCGAGGGCGAGCTCGACGCCGACGCCCTGCGAGACGCGCTCACCGACGTCGTCCGGCGGCACGAGACCTTGCGCACGACGTTCCGGTCGCGGCGCGGTGAGCCCGAACTGGTGGTCGCCGACGAGCCCGGCGTCCCGCTGACGGTCGTCGACGGCCCGGCGGAGGAGTTCGTCGACGCGGAGGTGCTGCGCCCGTTCGACCTCGCCCGCGGGCCGCTGCTGCGGCTGGCGCTGATCCGCGGTGAACCCGGCCGGTGCACGCTGCTCGCGGTGATCCACCACATCATCGCCGACGACACCTCGATGGAGATCCTCTGGCGCGACCTCGCCGAGTGCTACCGGGCGCGCAGGGCAGGCGAACGGCCCGATCTGCCGGAACTGACTGTCCCGTACAACGCGCTCACCGCTGGCCAGGAGACCTCCGCCGAGGGGCTCGCGTACTGGAAGTCGGCGCTGGACGGCGCGCCTCGCGTGCTCGAACTGCCCGGCGACCTGGCGCGGCCCGCCCGGCAGGGGCAGCTCGACGCCTCGGTGGAATTCTCCCTGCCGCGCCCGGTCACCGACGCCCTCGACGCGATCGCCACCGGCGCCGGAGCGACCGGCTTCATGGCGCTGCTCGCCGCGTTCGCGTTCGAACTGCGCCGGAGCACCGGCCGCGACGACCTCGTCATCGGCACGTTCACCGGCAACCGCTCCTCGCTCGAGGCGGAGGACTTGGTCGGGCTCTTCGTCAACACCCTCGCGCTGCGGGTCCGCGCGCCGGGCGACCCGACCTACGGCGAGCTGCTGGGATCGGTACGCAAGGCGGTGCTCGACGGCTTCCGGCACCAGGACGTCCCGTTCGACCGGCTGGTCACCGCGCTGCGCACGCCGCGCGACCTGAGCCGGAACCCGGTGGCGCAGGTGGCGTTCCAGCTGCTCGGCGCGCTCGCGGACCGGCTACGCCTCGACGGCGTCCGCACCGAGCCCTGGCGCGCAGGCCAGGGCGGCAACCCGTTCGACGTGCTCGTGACGGTCCGTGAGCACCTGGGCGGCCTCACCGGAACGGTGCACTACGACCGCGATCTGTTCACCGAAGGGGCCGCGAAGACCTTCACCGACCGGTTCGTCCAGGTCCTGCACACCGTCGCCGCCGATCCGGCCGCGCGCTGCTCGACCCTGCCGCGGTGATCTTGAGGGCCCGGCGGCGCCGGGCCGTACACTGGCCGGATGGACGGCGAGCCGGTGTACACGCCGCAGCTCGGCGAGCGCGAGCTGCGGGTGCTGCGGCTGATCGCCGAGGGCTACAGCAACGGCGAGATCGCGGCCGAACTCGGCTGGTCGGAGCACACGGTCAAGAACACCCTCTATGACCTGATGGCCACCCTCGGCGTCCGCAACCGCGCCCACGCCGCGGCCTACGCCGTCCGCAATGGACTGATCTGAAGCGCTAGCCCATGTCCCGTGCGCGCAACCGATCCAAGGCAGACTGGCTCTCATCGTCCGCGGCGCGGTAGATCACCAAGAGCTGGTCCGGATCTTGAAGTGGCGTGAGCGTTTCGAAATTCACCGCGATCAGGCCGACGTCAGGATGCCGCAGCACTTTGCGCCCGCGGCCCTTGACCTGGACGTCCCGCTCGGCCCACAACCGCGCGAACTCCTTGTCACCGGCGGTGAATTCGGCGATGAGGTCGGTCAACGCCTGATCCTCCGGATGCGCGGCCCACGCGGTGCGCAGGTGGGCGATCCCCTGTCCACGGTGCGGGTCATTGTCTTCGATCTTACCGCTCGATCCACCGCAGGGTAGGACTGGCTTTCCCAGGAAGTCCTTTCCCTTATCCCCGGCTCGCGGCGAGCACAGACTCTGTTTTCGACAACGGATCGTTTTCGACAACGGATCACAAGCACAGGAGGACACGATGTCGCTCACCCTCGACACGTACCGGCTGCTGGGCCGCTCCGGGCTGCGGGTCTCGCCGCTGGCGCTGGGCGCGGCGACCTTCGGCACCGAGTGGGGCTGGGGCGCCGAGCAGGACGATGCGCGCAAGCTGTTCGACCTTTACGTCGAGCGCGGCGGCAACTTCATCGACACCGCGAGCACGTACACCAATGGCAGCTCCGAGCGCCTGCTCGGCGATTTCATCCGCGACACCCGCGAAAGCCTGGTACTGGCGACGAAATACTCGACGCTGAGCCGCCCAGGCGACCCGAATTCCGGCGGCAGTCACCGCAAGACCATGGTGGCGTCGGTGGAGACCAGCCTGCGACGGCTGAACACGGACTACCTCGATCTGCTCACCTGCACGTGTGGGATTTCACGACCTCGGTCGAGGAGATCCTGCGCGGCATGGACGATCTGGTCCGCCAGGGCAAGGTCCTGTACGTGGCGATCTCCAACTCCCCGGCCTGGCAGGTGTCGCGCATGCAGGCGATCGCCGACCTGCGTGGCTGGTCGCCGCTGGTCGCGTTGCAGATCGAGTACAGCCTGGCCCAGCGCACCGGGGAACGTGACCTGATCCCCATGGCACGCGAGTTGGGGCTCGGGGTGATCCCCTATTCACCGCTGGCCGGAGGGGTGCTCGCCGGGAGGTACAGCCGCGACGACCTGGCCGCGGCGGTACCTGCCGACGGCACCCGCAAGGGCTTCAACATCGCCAACGGCGACGTCACCGAACGCAACCTCGACATCGCGGACGTCGTGAAGGAGGTCGCTACCGAGCTGGGCCGCACACCCGCCCAGGTCGGGCTGGCCTGGACCCTGCGGAACCCGGGCGTGACGGCACCGATCATCGGCGCGCGCACCCCCGCGCAGCTGGAGGGCAATCTGGGCGCCCTGGAAGTCGACTTCACCACCGCCCAGCTGGCCCGCCTCGACGAGGCCAGCGCGATCGGCCTCGGCATCCCGCACGACCTGCTCGCCAGCGACCGGGGCCGCGCGTTCACCAGCGGCGACCTGAAGGTCGAAACCCGCCGCTGATTCCCGGGTGGGGTCGATGGGGTGCGTCAATTCATCTGGCCCACGCGCGGTGCCGTTCATGTTCAGTCGTGTGGGCAGGCCGGTGGCCCCGCCGTGGTGGCGGGGTCACCGGCTTGGCTGTGGGTGGTTCAGCTCGCGGAGGCGAGGGGCGGGTGCATGGTGTTCCGCCGGGGCTTCTGTAGCGGGTCGAGATAGTCCGGCGGGATGAACTCGGGCAGTCCGTCCTTGGCGATGCGGACTTGCCAGGGGGATCGGTGGATGAGCCGGTGGTGGTGGGCGCACAACAGCGCCAGGTTGTCCATATTGGATTGTCCATTGAGGATCCAATCCACGATGTGGTGTGCCTGACAGTGCTTGGGTTTGCGGCAGCAGCCGGGGAAGCCGCACCCACGGTCGCGGATGCGCAGGGCTCTGCGTTGTCCGGGGGTGACGATGCGTTTCATGCGGCCGACGTCGAGGGGTTCGCCTTCGGTGCCGAGGACGGCGGGAATGATGCCGCAGTCGCAGGCCAGGATGCGCGCGTCGGTGGCGCTGATTGTCTCGGTGAAGTCCAGGCAGGCTTGCCCGTACCCGGTTTTGAGTATGTCGAAGGGGATCGTGACGACGATGTGGGTGTGGTCCCCGGCCTGGATGGGGAGTTCCGGGCTGGCGATGACCAGCCCGATGATCTCTCCGTAGGCGTCGCCGTAGCGTTCGGCCATGGATCGGGTGTCGGGTTCGCCTTCGTCGGTGGTGCGTCGTTCGGCGAGCGGGTCGAGGACGGCGCGGGTTTGGGCGGCGAGGATGGGGTCGACCTCGATGAGGATGCCCAGCCGTCCGTTGCGTTTCCGCTGGAACCGCAACGTCCGCAGGGGGTTCAGTGGTTCGCGGTCGTCGGGTTCGCGTCCGTCGGGGTCGAGTCTGGCGAGGATGTTCTGGCCCGCCTGGTGCACCTCGGCCGGTGACGCTTTGCGGGCGAGATCAACGAGGATTTCTTCGGCGTCGACGCGTTGTTCGTCGGTCGCGCCGGTGGGGATTTTCGCCATGACACCGACGATGGTGTCGATGTGCCGGCTCCGAGGACACCTTCCGTCGCGACAGCGCCGGTCAGTGGCGCCACGGGTGGGTCGTCGGAGCCGTCGAGTCTTCGACCGGGGTTGATCGCGGTGGCCCGATCCACGAGCTTCTTCGCGTCTCGCACTGTCATCCGCTCGGCATCGGCTAGGAAACGCGCCGTATTGACGTACCCGTACAGCTCTTTCGCGCCTTGAGCGTCGATCTCGGCCAGCACACGCCCGATCGAGGCGTCGACGATCCGCGAAGTCTCCGTCAAACGATGGAGGGTCTCCGCGAGTTCGCGTGATCCTGACCGCCACAGGTCCTGTGGCGGTGTGAGGAGCGGGGCAGGTGAGCTGGTCACACCTCTATGCAACCATAAATCGAACGTATGGTCATCACTCAACTGGGTAAAGATACATTACCGAGAGGCATCGAAAAAGCTTGGCCATCACCCCTTTGGGGAAGTTGCAGACGAAACAAGACGGGCGGCGCCCGGCCGCAGCATGGGTTCGTGGTCCGCAGCTGTCAGATCAGGCCTTGACGGAGCGCGAAGGCGACGGCGTGAGCGCGGTTGCGCAGGCGCAGGCGGTGGGTGATGTCGTGCACGATCGAGGTCACGGTGCGGGTCGAGTAGGCCAGTGCGGACGCGATCTCCGCCGTCTCGTGGCCGTCGGCCACCATTCGCAGCACGTCGCGCTCGCGGGCGTCGAGGCTGGGCGCCGCTGGGGTTGAGCTGAGCCGTCCCGCCGTCTCGAACAGGCCGCTGAGCAGATCGGGTGACATCGTGCCGTGGCCGGTGGAGGCCGCCCGGACCGCCGAGATCAGCGTCTGCGCGCAGGCTTGTTCGCGTCGCAGCACTCCGCAGGCGCCCGCTTCGATCGCTCGCACCGCCGTGCTCGCGTCCACCTTGCCGACGACCAGCAGGACGGTGCTTTTCCGCTCCCTCGCGGCGCGGATGGCGCACAGGACGGCGTCGTCGATCTCGTCGGCCGCGAGTACCTGGACCCCGGTGCCGTCGCGGTCGAAGGTGAACTCCGGGCACTCGCCGAGCGCGCTTTCCAGTCCTACCCGCAAGAACGGGTCGGCCGCCAGCACGCGCACCGGGATCCGGGTGCTGGTTTCCGTGGTGGTCATTTTCGCTGCCCCTCTCGGATCGCCGGGACGACGGCGGGTTCACGGACGTCTTCCCCGGTGCTTTCGGTCATCAGGTCGGGCAGGTCCTCCACCCGCCGCAGGGACGGCCTGGCCGCCAGCGCGCCCAGCACCACCAGCAGCACCCCCGCCAGCAGGAACATCAGCGCCATGCCGCGGCCGGGGCCGGTCCCGATGAGCTGGCCCATCGAACCCGCGAGGCCGCCGCCGGGGCGCATCAGCGGCTCGAACACGCCGTCGGCCAGCGGGCCCGCGACGATGTAGGCGAGTGGACTCGCGGCCTGGGAGATCGCCCGCGAGGTGGCCATCACCTTGCCAAGGTTCGCCGGGTCCACTTTGGTCTGCAGCAGCGTCTGCGCGGTGCCGGTGATCACCGGCAGGGTGAACAGGAAGAACGGGCCGATCGCGATGACCAGCGCCAGCGACGGCGCGAGGGAGTGGATCGCCAGCGCCACCCCGCCGATCGCCATGAACAGCGCGATCCCGCGCATCCGCTTCTTCGGCCCGCCCCAGACGCCCATCACCAGGCTGCCGGCGAACAGGCCGCAGCCGCCCGCGAAGACCTGGAACCCCAGCCCGGTCGGGCCCGCGAACGAAAGCACCAGCGGCCGCACGAGGGTTCCCGCGATCCCGAAGCAGAAGTAGAACCCGCCGAGCACTGCGAGCAGCCCGGTCAGGCCGGGACGTCGGCGTAGCTCCGCCCAGCCGTCCGGCACCTGGCTCCAGATCGAGGGCGCGCCGGGTTCCGGCGAGGCCGTGCGCACCGCTGCCCGGGGGAGCGGCACGAGCAGGACCACCAGCAGCGACACCCCGAACGTCACCAGGTCGACCAGCACCACGCCGCGCAGCCCGACGGCCGCCAGCAGCGTCCCGGCCACGATCGGCGCGGCGATCTGCGCGCTGAACACCACCTGGGACAGGCCGTTCGCCCGGCTCAGGTGCTGTTTCGGCACCAGCAGCGGGATCATCGCGCTGAAGGTGATCTGGTGGACGGTGCCGCACATCGCCGTGAGCGCGGTGGCGGGGTAGATGTGCCAGGTCTGCAGCTGGTCCGAGGAGATCAGCAGCGCGAGGGCGCCGACGGTGGCCAGCGCGACGCAGTCGGCGGCGGCCAGGATCCGGCGGCGGTGGAGGCGGTCGGTGAGGGCACCTGCGAATGGGGCGATCAGCAGCGCCGGGATCGCGCCGGACAGCATGATCAGCGCGAACTGGGTGGCCGAGCCGCTGCGTTCGTAGGTCCACACGCCGAGCACGAACCCGGTGAGCGCGGACCCCACGATCGAGACCAGCTGGGCCGACCACAGCAGCAGGAAGCCGCGGATCCCCATGGTGGTGTTCATCGGTTCTCCTCGTCGGTGTGCCCGGCCGGGGTGGGCAGGTGTCCGATGTGGACGTAGTGGTCGAGGTAGCGCCGCAGCAGCTTGCGATCGGCGGGCGGGCAGACGAGCCCGCCCGCCGCGACCACGATCTCGGTGTGCGAGCAGTCGAAGACCGTGCGCCGGGGCGCCGACTCCCGCCCGACCATCGCGGTGATCGCGCTCAGCGCCGGATCCGCCGTCGCCGCCGCCAGCGCGGTGAGTTCGGCGTACCAGTCGTCGAACGGGATCTCCCGGATCGGGTGGCCGGACTCGCGCAGGGTGGCCACCACCTCGCCGAACCGGATCGTGCGCTGGTTGTGGAAGTGGAAGTCACGGCCGTAGGCGGACCGGCGCCGCGACAGGTAGCCGATCGCGGCGGCGACGTGGTCGACCGGCGCCATGTCCTCCTCCAGCGTGAAGTCCTCCACGGGTGCGGAGCCCAGCAACACCAGGCAGCGCAGCAGGTTGGCGAACCGGTCCCCGAGTGGGCCGATGCCGGTCCGGCTGTCGCCGGTGACCCGCGCGGGCCGGTGCACGGTCACCGGGAGCCCGGCGTCGCGGGCGGACCTGGCGAGTTTGTCGGCCGCCCACTTGCTGCGCTCGTAGCCCCGGCTCAGCCCGGCCGGATCGTCCGGGGGGACGTCCTCGGTGATCACCGCGTCCCGTTCCAGCGGGTAGACGCCCAACGAGGACACCAGGTGCACCGGGGTGATCCCGTCCCGGCACGCCAGCCGCAGCAGGTCGCCGGTCCCGAGTACGTTGCCCGGCCGCAGCTGGCTGTACGGCCGCAGGAAGTTCGCCTCGCCGCCGCAGTGGTAGATGAGGTCGAGGCCCCGGGCGAGCGCGTCGAGTTCGGGCTCGGTCAGGCCGAGGTTCCCGGCCGCGAGGTCGCCGGGGATCGCGACGATCCGGTGGGCGGACGCGTCGTCCCAGAGTTCGTTGGCGCGCAGGACCTGCTCGATCTTGGCCGCTCCCTCGGCCGGGCTGCCCGCGCGCACGAGACAGCGCACCTCGGCTTCGGTGTGCCGCAGGACGTCGGCGAGCAGGTGGGAACCGAGGAAGCCTGACGCGCCGGTGAGCAGCACGGTCCTGGGGGCCATCGCCCGCTGGATGGCCGCTTCGGTCTGGGCGGGCGAAAACCGCGGGATCGAGTGGTCCGGGAGCACGCTGTCGGCGAGCACTTCGCCGAGCGGGTCGTCTTCGTGGTACTCCGGGTCCGAGTGCCGTTCCACCGCCTCGGCGAACGCGGCGAGCGTGGTGGCCTCGAACAGCGTCCGTACCGGGACGTCGACGCCGAGTTCGGCCCGGACCCTGGCGATCAGCGTGCCCGCGAGCAGGGAATGCCCGCCGCGCACGAAGAAGTCGTCGTCCCTGCCGATCCGGTCCTTGTCCAGCACCGACGCCCAGATCTCGGCGAGCCGCCGCTCGACGCCGTCGCGGGGCTCGCTGAACTCGGTCGCGGCGGTGTCTTCGGGCTCGGGCAGCGCGCGGTGGTCGACCTTGCCGTGGGTGTTGAGCGGCAACGCTGCCAGCACGGCGAAGGCGTCCGGCACCAGGTAGCCGGGCAGCGCGGACCGAAGGGCGGCGCGGACCTCCAGCGGGTCGAGGTCCGGAGCCGCCACGAGATAGGCGACCAGCCGGTCGTCCCTGGCCACGACCAGTGCGTCCCGCACGCGATCGTGGCGGCGGCAGGCCGCTTCGACCTCGGCGGGTTCGATGCGGTGGCCGCGGACCTTGAGCTGCCGGTCGACCCGGCCGAGGAACTCCCACTGCCCGTCGCCGCGCAGTCGCGTGAGGTCGCCGGTGCGGTACATCCGCGCGCCGGGGACCGGCCCGAACGGGTCCGGCACGAACTTCTCCGCGGTGAGGCCGGGCCGGCCGCGATAGCCGCACGCGGGCGCGTCGCCGCCGAGGCACAGTTCGCCGGGGACGCCGGGCAACACGGGACGCAGCCGCTCGTCGACCACGTAGGCGCGGACATGCGGGAGCGGCGTGCCGATCGGCAGCTGGACCGCGCCGCCCAGCTCCGAGCCGTCGACCGTGCGATAGCTGGTCGCGCAGACGGTCGCTTCGGTCGGGCCGTAGTGGTTGTGCAGCTCGACGCGGCCGTCGGTGAGCCGCGCCCAGGTCGCGACGGTGGCGACCGGGACGGCCTCGCCGCCGACCATCATCGTCCGAAGTGGACAGTCGAACGGAGTCTCCGCCGCGGCCAGCTCGGCGACCCACTTCTGCCACAGCGCGGACGCGGTGTCGACCATGGTCACCCCGTGCGCCCGGCAGAGCTCGACCAGGCCGGGGCCGGTCAATGCGGCGGGGTCGCGCCAGGGGAGCACGGCCGCGCCGCTGATCAGCGCGGGGAAGACGTCCCCGGCGGCGGCGTCGAAGGTCAGCGGCGGGATCATCAGCACCCGTTCGCCGGGGCCGAACCCGTGCAGCCGCCGGAAGGTCTCGGCCAGCTCGGCGAGCGGGCCGTGCCGTACGGCCACCGGCTTAGGGGCGCCGGTCGAGCCTGAGGTGTAGATGACGTAGGCGAGGTCGTCCGGTCAGACCGTGACCTCGGGCGCGGTCTCGGCGGGCTCGGTGTCCTCGGCG
>NZ_JAYMZS010000069.1:0-47229 GCF_035828755.1 Amycolatopsis sp. H20-H5
CTTGAGGAGTACTGGGCCTACCACCTGCTCAAAGAACATTATCGCCGCCACGAAACCCGCTACACCCACCAGCAAAACGACTACATCCTCGCTGGGTGAGCCCCTCCCTCAAAACGAACCACACCCATCCCTAATGGTGATTCCAGGCGCCACGATTAGGAACCGGTTAGTAAAGCGCTGGTCACGAGGCGACTGCACCTTGTTGAGGGTCTGCCACGCAAGGAGCATAGCCATCACGACTGTTTTGCCAGATCCGGTGGCCATTTTGAGGGCCATCCGAGGCAGGTTGCTATTGTGCGCCGCGTTCTGAGGCTCCAAGCGGTTTCGCCAGTCGGCGTACCCGTGACTACGACCTGCCACCTCAGTTAGGAAGATCGCGGTCTCAGCAGCCTCCCGCTGGCAGAAGAGAACACGGTTCTCTCGCTTAGGATCGGCCCAGTGCTGGAGCAGCTTGCGTGTGATCGGGGTGACTCCGGCGTACTCGCCATCCCGACGCCATTTGGCAACATCGCGCCGGATGTCGTTAATGAGGGTGTTGCGCTCACGTCGCTCCCCGGTGGCGTCGAAGTCAAACTCGATCTGCGGAGCATCGTCCTGCCCTGACCTGCGCTTCTTGGTAACTGCGATAGGGATGAAGGATTCGCTCGGTCGGCGACCGACCTGGATTTCTCCCGTTGGCCCCTTTGGGCCAATGGCATAGTGCTGGTCCGGTTGCTCATACGGCGAGTTCAGGATCGGATTATCGATCGGTTTCGTCATGCCAGCGCTGCTCCGTCCCTCTCCATGGAAGCATGGTAGCGGCACTTGCAGATCGACGGTTGCGTAACACGGAGCGTGCCGTCCATAGCCTTGAGACTGCAGGACGATGGCCGCCCAGGCTACGTAGAGTCACGCCGCGAGCTAATCTGGTCGTGGCGATGTCTCGACCTCGATGCGCGTCGAGAGCCGTGAGTGACACTTCGTGCGGGGTCAGTCGATGGCAGGAAGGGCTGAGTCACGCTATCGGTATCCAAGCTCATGGGCATCACCGGCGCCAACCCTGCTCACCTTCGAGCAGGGTTGGCGCCGGTTCGACCAGTGTCGCCGAGGACACGGGCTGCGAACGGTCGTGGTCGCTGAGGTGCCAAACTGGATGGAACGACGATTCAAGGAGTTCGGTGTGGCCACTGACGCCCTCGAAGGACCGATCCCGGCGTTGAGCGGACGGGGCCAGCCGGTCCTCGACCTGCTGGACAGGGCCATCGGCCTGCAGACACCGCTGGTGCGCAAGAACATCGCCCGGGCCCGCCAGCGCAACCCGGAGGCGACACCAGCGGAGGTCGTCCGCACCTTGGAGCGGATGTACGTCAGCGCCCTGGCGAGCACAGGGGCCGCGGTCGGGGCCACAGCGGCCGCGCCGGCTGTCGGTACTGGGATCGCGCTGGCGTTGTCGGCGGGTGAGTTCTTCTCCTCGCTCGAACTGAGCACCCTGTTCGTGCTCTCGCTCGCCGAGGTCCACGGGGTCCAGCTCGACGAGATCGAACGCCGCCGGACGCTCGTCATGGGGATCCTGCTCGGCCAGTCCGGTTCCGAGACCATCATCGGCAAGGTCGCAGAACGCACCGGTCAGCACTGGGGCCGCCAGCTCGTCGGCAAGGTGCCCACGGCGACGCTGCGCCAGATCAACAAAGTCCTGGGTAGAAACTTCATCACCAGATACGGAACTAGGCAGGGGATCATCGTGCTCGGACGGGTGGTCCCGTTCGGCATCGGTGCGGCGATCGGCGGCGGTGCCAACGCTACTGTGGCTGCCCTGGCAGTCCGGGCCGCCCGACGGGCGTTCGGCCCGGCACCGCAGGCGTGGCCCAAGGCATCGCTGGATCCCGTGCTTCCGGCGCTGGATTCTCAGCTCGTTCCTCCTGATCAGTGCTCCTGACCGGCACCCGTAGCTGACCGGCTCCTGAACTGGTAACGCTGTGGGCCTGAGGCCCGACTCAGACTGGCCAACACCGAATCGTCAGACTAGTCCGGGAGAAGCCAGCATGAACGAGGCCGAATCGCTGAACCTGATCAGCCAGGTTCTTCAGAAGTCGTACGCCGGGCACTGGGTCCGGAGTGACCTGGCAGGAGAAACCATCTACTGCGTTCAGCGCGACGGCAAGACGATCACTACCCTCTGGGTCAGCGAGCGCGCCGAACGACTCTTCATCTCAGTTTCATGCGGACTCGCTTACAATATTCCCCACAATATCGACGTCCTTGTCCACCTGAACGAGCAGATTCAGGAGATGTACTTCGGCAAGCTTTACTCGATCGCGGGGCAGGGAAACGCGCACACCGTTGTGACAAGCATGTTGATCCCTGCGGCCCCGTTGTCGTGGGCGAACACGGCCTCCACCGACTATGCCTGGCTGATCATCAATTCGATGATCGCACACGGCGAGAGTTTGGCCCCAGCCCTGGTCGAAAAGTTTGGCGGGCAACACTTCGACTTCTCCGACGTTCATGCACACGTTCTTGTGATGAGTACGTAGGTTTCCCGAGGTGACAGCGAGCAAGCTGCCGTGGCGATCACCGTCCGGCAGCTGGAACGCCTTCAGGCCACGCTCGTCATGTCACGATACTGCTGGCAACGCCGAGTATCGCTTAGTTGCAACGAGTAGGACTTCGATCCTTTCGGGGCGTATCAAGTTTCTTCCGCTGCTGCGCCGGACGGACTCGCCTGTCGACGCGGTACGGCTCGTGGTGGACGGTAGTAGCACGACGGCACTACTACAGGAAACTGGGCATCTTCGCCCAGTCGCTCAGGTCGTTGAGGTAGCAAAAGGTTGATCAAATAATCGACATGGCGCATAATGGTCTCATATGACAAACGAACAACTCTTAGAAGATCTAAAGCAATTCGTCTCAGTGACGGTGTCGCAGGCAACGGCTAATCTTGCCACGAAAGACGAGATCGCAGAACTCGCTACAAAAAAAGAGATGGATAAACGCTTTAATGACATCGACGAGCAGCTGAATGAAGTCCAGAACGCTCTCGGCAGAGAGTTACGAGACCACGAAAAGCGCATGCGCCGTCTTGAAGCGAAAGCTGCGTAGATCCAGCGGATCAACTGATATGACCCAAAATGGCAATACCCGCATCGAATCATCCGATCCAGATCCTGCGCACATGGCGAGATTCTGCGCTGAGATTCTTCCAAGCATACTCGTGGAGGCTTGTCATGTGTCGCCAGCCAAGGCTGAGATCATCGGCCGGGATGTTTTCGCACGCGCCGAAGCCTTCGCCGCGCTGAACGCGGCTGATCAGGAAATCCTGGCGTCGCCCTTTGTCGAAGAAGTGGCCACCTATCATCCCCTTGAGGCATCGGTCAGTTTGAAAGCGTTCGTCAATGTGGTCGTTCGCAACAGCTTGCTGGAAGAAGCGCACGCGGCAGGTCCTGTCAACGACGGTGGACTTGAAGTTGTCACGACCGCCGCGGTAGCACCCCTCTCACACCTGCTGGCAGCGAGGCGTCGGCAACCGCTGTCGCCGCCAGATGACCTGTTCGTCCACCTTCCGGAACGTTATCCCCGAGCGTGGGCTGCGCTCCGGTCGCTGGTCGACGCTCTTGGTTCTGGAGGGCGTCATGACTACCGTTCACCCGACGCGCCGGTGCCGCCGTTGCCTGCTGTGGATCAGGTCGTCGCGAGCCGTCCTTCGCAGGAGTTCGATAACGCGGTGGTCGAGAGTGCCATCGATCCACTGTTCAACCAGCACCTGCTTGACGGGCTAACACTGGTCATTGCTGAAAAAGTGCCGTTCTATCTGCCGTCACTCAGTCGTATTTCCCGCAACGTCGATAAGCTGCTCTACGTAATCGAGCTGCTGCTCGCTCACGATGTCCCCATTCTTACCACTAACTACCTTTTGCGCAGTGATGATGTCTGGGTGCGCAAAGGTGCGCTCGTCCCACCCGATAGCAGGGATCCTCGTCGCGGCCTGACGATCCTCGACGGTCTGAGCGGTGCGCACCGGAAGATGGTACGGGAGGTGGGTATATCGCTGGCCGAGTGATGACAGCGCGACAGTGGGTCGTCGGCTCCGCTTATCGCAGCGGCCTTCCGGTGTCGGCAGTCACGATCGTCTAGCTGACGGCAAAGTTGACGGCAACGCAGCCCAACTTCCATGTCCGCGCACGTGTTTGTACGACGTTGTTTATGGTGGTGAGGCGTTCTTGCAAGGTGGCTTCAGATGGCTTTCAGGGCCGTGTGTCACTGTCTCGGCGCCAACTTTGACATCGCTCGAGGTATTCTTGTCGAACTGGTTCTCCGCCCAGTCGACTGATCGCTAACGCCAGCTGGTCTGTCGTGCCGTCAGGACGGCGTGGGTCCGCTCTATCGCCTTCGCGTCCATGGCCGAGTGCGGCAGGGTTTGAGGTGGCCGACGCCAGGTTGAAGGCTTGGAATCAGAAATCTCTCGTACTCTGGCCTTCATGAGGGCAAGACTCAGGTAAGGTTAAGCTTTGATAAAAATAACTTCCGAACCTCACTCTGATTAGTCGGAATCCCGTCTAGGGGAACCATGGTATGAGATCTGTACGTCTCGCCCTCGTTTCCTGAGACAAAGAACCCGTGGTCAGGAACCCAAGCGCGTTCTTGTCGGCGAAAGCGCACAACGCCAAAACCCATATAGCCTTTTTGGCCAGACTCGACGAGCGTATTGGTGAATATGTAGTAAAATTCGCGAGCGGACTTGTCCATGTAGCTAGCCTCGGTGGTCCAGTGGCAAAATGGGCGACCATCGTTGTGATAGTTTGTCCCATCAAACGTCCACATTTTGCGCCGCCGGTCGTATCTAATCTCACCCATACTGCATCGGCGTTCGCCCGAATCGTCGACAAGCTCACCCCAATTTCCGATCATCTTGATGGGGTCGTACATGCGATCAGTCTTTGACTTTACATACTGATAGATGTAGTTTGCGGCGACGCCAAACGGAATGCCAGCAAGGAGGAGTAAAAGATCTTTCACGCCTGCGGCTCCTCCTCTTGCGGTCCCGGTCAGAAGCAAGCTTCAGGCTCGCTATTCTACTGGCCTGTCAAGTATCTACGCCCGCGAAGTCCGATGTGATAGACGGAGGTCTCCTACTTGACATGCTCAGCCTGTTCCGTAGTCCAGGCTGGGCTCGCGATATACAGGAGTTTCATATTACCGTCGAAGAAATACTTTTCGTTCGGCATTAAGAGTACCTGATCATCTGTGGAGAGATCTTCTTTCGTTTGCGCGGTGGAGATGGTTCCGTTCCCCTTGACAATGTGGACCAGGGAAGTGCAGGCCGTATTCAGTGCCCACCCCTCGTCCGGGTAGCGGCCCGCCAGTTCGATCACCGCAGCATTCACTGAGTCACTCGGCAGTTCGTATTCGTATGCAAGGCATGCGCCTGAGTTCTTGTATTCAATCGCCTCATTTGACCTTCGTACATCCATATGGACTCCTCGCTAATTAGTTATCTTTTAGATAATACTACACTTACTGGCAACGGCGGCGGAAGTATCATTCGCGGCGTGTCGTTTGGCAAAGTGTCGTGATCAGCCGTCGGTTGCGCTGACGACATGCGGGATGCCACTTTGGATTGCAGTGATCCCGTAACGATATGATTCGGGTTCGGTGCAGAAGCCCGGGACTATCGGCCGTCATCCGCCGGCACGATAGCGACGTTGACGGCTGCGCTGACGGCAGCACAGCCGAGAATCCACTGTCTTGAGCGGGTTCGCAAGAGATGGTGTAGCTCTGTTGAGCGGCCAATGATACTGTCGTTTTTCGACATGGTAAGGATGAGGTCCTGGGTTCGAATCCCAGTCGTGGCTCCAGATATGAATGCTCTAAGTCGGTAGATGAAAATGTTGCTCTGACGGCTACTTTGACGGCAACGGCTGCCGTCAGCCACACTCTCAAACCTCCCGTTCCCTTCGGTCTGGGAGGTTTTTGGTTCCATCTGGTTAAGCGCCATCTCCAAGCGATTGACCGCCTCGCGCCGGGAGGCCATGTCGCCATGCTGGTAGATCTGCTGGGTGATGGACACATGGGAGTGCCCGAGGATCAACTGGGCGTCACGGGCTGGGACGTTGAGGTTCTTGAGCATGGTGGCCGCAGTGTGCCGAAGGGCGTGCATCTTGACCGAACGTAGGTGGCCGCGCCTGCAGATCCCGAGGTAGGCTCGTACGAAATTTCCCGGCTCGATCGGTGTGCCGAGGCTTGTGGTGAACACCAGGTCGTGATCAGGCTCGGTTCTGACCAATCGTCGTGCGTATTGCTGCTGGAGCGCGTGACGCGCGAGCTCGACTAGGGGCAGATCTCGGCGACCAGCTCGTGTTTTTACTGGCCCTTGCAGCACTTCAGTGCCGACGCGCAGCAGTTGTTGGCGTACACGCAGTTCATCGCGGGCGAAGTCGACATCCTGCCACCGAAGCCCCAAGACTTCTCCTCGACGGAGACCGTAGACCAGAAGAAGCAGGTACGCCGCGTACCACATGTGTGGCTTCGCGACAGTTAGAAACTGCACCGCTTCGTCTGGAGACCAGGGGATGACCTCGGGCGATTCATGCGGTGGAAGTTGGACGAGCCGTGCCACGTTGCGGGGGACGAGCTCCTCCTGCTCGGCTCTGGTGAGAGCAGAGCTTAGTACCTTTCTCATGATGTACGTCTTCGGAACCGAATGACCTTCGTCGATCTGCCGGTTGAGGTACGTCTGCAGGATGGGGACGGACAACCGCTTGAGCAGTAGTCCTCCGATCCCGGGCTTTAAGTACAACCTGACGACCGTTTCGCACTGCGCGTAGGTGGATGGCCGACGATTTGGTCGGACTACTTCAGTGAGCCAGTAGTCCAAATATTCGCCGATTCGCCAAGACTTTTCAACGGTTGGAATGCCGTGCTGGTCCTGAGCCTTGGCTTCAATCAGCTTGGCGTGTACCTCGGTTCGGGTTTTGCCGTAGACCCGAACCCGCTTACGGGTGTCACTTGTGGTTGTGACATAGAGCGCGGCCTCGTAGCGGCCGTCCTTCCGTTTGTACAGCGTGCCTTCGCCATTGGCCTTGCGACCCGGCATCAGGTACTTGCCTCCACGCGCAACTGTTCGATGAGATCGTTAACTGCATTGACAGGCACCAGGCGCCGTCGTCCGATACGGATGGTCGCGAGCTGGTGGCGTTGGACAAGCTTATTGAGCGACCACCGGCTGATCCGAAGCTGTTGGCGGGCTTCTTCCATAGTCAGCAAGGCGTGGACTTGAATGTTCTCGCTTGATGTTTCTTCTGATGGTTCCGTTCTATTCATGTATGTCCTTCCATTGTATAACGTTAATCGCATTAATCTCATTAATCTGTGTCTGTTGTCCGTTTTCACATTGACGTTTCCTGTGGTCGTGCTGGCTAATTAGTAAGGTCACAGGTAGCGCGGGGAAGGGCGCTACCTGTGACCGTCTTGCCGCTACTCCTTGTCTGGAGTACGGCGACCCCGAGTGGGCTTTGGCGCTTCGGCTTTGGACGATTCGTCCGTCGCCGTCGCCGCAGCCTCAGGAACCTCCGGGCTCGTGTTGCCAAACAGTCCTTCGATCGCTGCCTTGCGGGCAGCGGCCTCCTCCTCGATTTCGGCCAGTGCCTGTGCAGCTCGCTTGGCGAAGTCGGGTTCGGCCTGCTTGTGCGCTACGTACTGCTCGACAGCCCGCAAGATGGCAACCGTCAGGTTGATGCCATCCAGCTGCGCTACCAGCGAGAACTGCGCGTGCAGTCCTGGCGGTAGCTTGATGCCGAGCGTTTTGGTGCCGTTCTTGCTGGGATCAGTCACGACTGATCTCCTCCTCGGTGTGGTGCGGCCGCCCATGTCCGCCGGGCACGGCGAAACGTGGATGAGCGGCCGCAGTCCACCGAGGAGGTGGCCTTGCGGCTCAGCGCAGGAAGACGTGGGTTTTGCCATCCGCGCCGTCGACGATGTCCCACTTCTCGCGGCCGTCGCGAACGACCTTGGCGTAGTCGATGGTCACGAACGGTCTGAGCTGCGGATCAAGCTTGCGGTCGAGCTGGAGTTCCCAGTCGAAGTCTTCGCCGACCGCTCGCGCAGTCCTCGGCGGAGTCGAAGCTGCCTATGTAGCGCTCACCGAAACGATGGAGGGCGTCGTTGTCCTGAACGTCGATCGCTTCGAGGTAGGCGGCGTAGGACGCCCCGTAGTGGTGGATGTTGCGGCCGATCACGGCAACGATGGCGAGTGCTGTCCGCTCCCCGGGTTGGTATCCGTGGAAGCCGCGGTGCTCTCGGATGGCGTAGCTGTATGCCCCGGAAACTGGGGAGGCTGCCAGCATGGCGACCACCTGGGTCTGGATATCGGTCAGGTCGTCGGTGGTGTCGATCCAGCGGCCGTGCAGCTGTCCAGCTTCCTCGGCGGCTTCACACGTCACGTAGATCCGTGGCGCTTGACCGGGCAGCAGCTCATCGCTGCGGGGTCGGTCGTGTGCAGTCTGCTCGAACTCGACGACGGCTTCAGCCTCGTCGGGGCGGATGCCGGCGTCGAGGAGGCGTTCGAGCCGGGCGCGGTTGCGCTCACGCTCCCTCGAAGCGTCGACGCGTGCGTTCTCGATGTGGGCTTGTGTCTCGGGGTCGTCAGTGCCATAGCTGTTGGCACCAGGTTGGTGTTCACCTCCTCGGTCCGGGTTGTGTGGTTGTCTTTCCATAATGAAGTTCTCCTTATTTAGTTGTAGTACTGGACTTCTAGACGCCGAAGACGTGGATGCCGTCGTCTCCGTGCACCACGTAGAAGCCGTTGCTTTCGTCGCTCGCCCAAGCGGTGTAGTCGATCCGGACGTACGCGAGTAGATCATCATCGAGGCGTTCATCGATCTGCTGTTGCCAGCCAAGGTCGGTGATGGCCGCGCGTCCCCACGCTTCGGGACTGGAATACGTCCCGCGGTAGTGATGGCCAAATCGACTGAGCATCTCCTCGTCCGTGCCGATCCAGTCCACGTAGACGGCGAAGGCCTCGCCATAATCGGCGACTCCACGGGCTAACCGTGAGATGAGCGTGGTGTCGGTAAGCGTGGACAGGTTAATCCCCGCGAAGTCTTCTGCGCCGTGGATCGCCCACTGTGCCGCCCCGACGGTTGGTGAGCTGTCGAGCATGGCGGTGATGTCCGCGTCGAGCTCGTCGGTGTCTTGCAACGCGTCGATCCAAAGGCCGTGCCGGATGCCGCGTTCCAGGCTGACCAGATCGGCGACGTAGACGCGCGGGTGGCGCCGGGACGACCGTTCTGGCTGATCAGAGGCGTGCTCGTGGTTCATTTCGACGTGGTGCTCGCCTCCGTTGGGTTGGCGTGGGTGTTGTTCCATGATCAGATTTCTCCTCTACTTGTCTTGGTGTTCTGTTGTTGGACGCGCCAGTCTTTGACCCGCTGCCGGGCAAGCCCGGCATACGCCGGGTTCAACTCGATGCCGATCCAGTCCCGCTCGTGTGCTTCGGCGGCGATGGCCACGGTGCCGGAGCCGATGAACGGATCGAGCACGACGCCGGGTCGCCAGCCTGTGTGACCGCAGGTGGGCTGAAGTGGGCCGGTCGCCAACCGCCGCCCACTCAACATCTGGGGCGCGCGTCGCCATGGTTGTCCACAGGTTGTGCATAGTCGCTGTGGACAGGTTGCCAGTAGGGGGCGGCGCACGAGCTCTACGGGGAACGTGGCGAAGTGCACACTCCGATATCTGGCGGTGGCTGTTCGCCACACGTCGCCAGGGTTCTTGCCGAGCGGGTGACTGCCGCGTCCAGCAGCTTTCATGCTGGTCAGACCATGGTTGAGGTTGATTCTCGGTGACTTACCGCCGCCCTGCGATGGGACGGCGCTACGGGGAAGCGACGGGGCTGGCGGGGATCGACCCAAGGGGGTTGTGACGGCGGAGGACGACGCGGCACGCACGGCATCGAGATCGAAGTAGTACTTCGGCTGCCGTGTGAAGAAGTAGACCAACTCGTGCGTGGTGGTGAACCGGTCGGCCACACTGGACGGCATCGGGTTCTTCTTGCTCCACACCACCTGATTCCGCAGGAGCCACCCAGCTTCGGTGAGTCGCAGTGCCACTCGTTGCGGCCCCAAGAGCAGACTCTTCTTAATTGCACCCTCTTGCAGGTGGCGACTGTAGCCGTCGCCGAGATTGAGCCATAGTGAGCCGACCGGGGTGAGGACTCTGGCCAGGTCCCCACAGACAGCCGCGATGTCAGCAGCCCAGGCGTCGACGTGAGTCTCCGCTCCCATCTGGTCGGCGTGGCCGTAGTCGCGCATGGCGAAGTACGGCGGGCTGGTGATGATGCAATCCACCGACGCGTCTGGAAGGTCCTTGAGACGGGCGCGGACGTCGCCGACGAGAACCTGCCGGAGCGGAAGCTCAGGCAGCCGCTTCATACAGTCATCTCATCGACGGGCGGTCGTAACAGCTGGTCGACGGCGCCAGATTGAAGCGCGACTGAGAACAGCCCCCGGGCTCCTGCTGGTAGCCGCTCGATGGTGCGAGCGATCGCGGCATGCCGTACCTGGTCTGGCACCAGCCACCACACCCGCGGGAAAACACCGTGCCTCTGTTGTTCCTGACCCGCGCGCCAGTAGTCGACGTAGACACCAAGCTTGCGGGCGATGGTCGGCACGCTCTCGGTGCTCATATCCATCTCGACGAAGCTGCTCAGCTCGTACTCGCCGACCGTTACGCGGATAAACCCGTCTGGCTTGAGCGTGCGCTGCTGCCTGTCGTCACCAGTGAACTGGCGCCACGCTCCTGGTTCAGCCCTCAGTTCGTCGATCTGACAGCGGCCGGCGCGCTGGTACTCGTCAAGTGCGACTGCAACGTCCCCGACCGCCAGGATGTGATCCAAGAAGGCGGGTCTGGTCTCGATAACGCGGCGATGTCGTCGCTGCTCGACTTGGTCGGCGTCAAGGACGGCGTGTCCCCAGCCGCCGAGGCCGTAGACGTATCCCTCGGACCCGGCATGGTTGCCTCCGATACGCCGTGCCAAGCGCACGACGACTTCGATCTCCGTGAGCCGTTTCAGTGAGGCGCGCGCTTTACGGGCCTGGGTAGCCACTTGCCCGGAGCCGAAGTGCAGGCGGCGGAGCTGGGCACCGGTCATGAGCCGAAATTCTTGAAGTGATCCAAGGACAGCCAAGTCGCGTGCACTCAGCTGGGCAGCCAGCCGACGAGCGCGCATTTTCTTGCTCATGATGACCTCCAATGAGCAGGAAAATGTCGATGGCGCGCACCTCGCACTCCCACTGGTCGAAGCCATATTTGGTCGAGTTGACCGGCAGTCCGACCGGTAGGCCGCTGGATGTCCCTGATGAGCCGGATCATGAGCGCTTCCTCCGCGTTCCGATCGGCGTCTCGGGCGGGGCGTCTTCGCCGTGCCATCGCTTCAGGACGATGGCATCGAGTTCCTCCGGAGCGATGCCGTAGCGCTCGGCGCTGAGGCGTCTGACAGCATCGCCGTCGCTGATCGGCTTCCTCAGTGGTGGCGTCGCCACATCGAATGCAGCGCTCGGTGCCCCTTCGGTGAGCACTCGAGCGACAGCATGGAATGCCGGAAGGTGCTCCAGGTCGTGTGAGGTGACCGGTTTACCGAGGACACGTGCCAGCGTTGGCGCGTCACCATCCGCAGGGCGAAAGACCACCCGACTCCTGGCGTTGGCGAGCACCGCTGTCCGCAGTTCAGCGTTCAGCTGACCCAAATGCTGGTGCGCGACGGTGAACGAGGTCTTGGCTCCCCGTGCCCGTGCCAAGACGTCGGCGAAGTCCAGGCCAGCGGTGAACTGCTGCCACTCGTCGACGATCACGGTGACTTCGCGTCGTTGATCTGCAGGTTTGGCGGTTTGCCGCTGTATCGCTTCCCATAGTTGTGAGAGCAACACGCTGCCGATGAGTCCGGCCGTTTCCTTGCCGACCATCCCGGCGTTGAGGTTCACCAAGACGATCGGCGGAGTCGAGGTGAACAGCTGGTCCAGCTGAAACCGTGGTGAAGGCTGGCTCAACATGCGGCGGACGCTGGGACGGGAAGTTACCGCTCGAAGCTTGTTCAGTACCGGGGCGACGACGTTGGCGCGTTCGGCTTCGGAGATTGCGTCGAACCAGGCCGCCCATGGGTCCAAGACCAGCGGGTCGCTCACCGAACTCAGAACGCGGCGACGGAACGTCGCGTTAGTCAGGAAGACCGGAACGTCTGGCAGCGTGCCATCGTCGAGTCGGCAGATGGCGATCAGGGCGTGCAGCAGTACGTCAGCCGAGCGAGGACCGATAGCCGTGCCGAACAGGTCGCGAAACAGTTGGAGGAGCGAGTCCGCCCGTCGTTCGGCATCGATCCGGGGGCCGCTGACTGGATTGATGCCGACTACCGGACCCTCTGCGCCGGGGTCGATGACGACGACGTCGTCGCGTCGCCCGGCAGGCAGCCGGGCCAGTACGTCGGCGACAAGATCCCCCTTGGGATCGACAAGCAGAAGGGATCGCCCAGCAGCGACGTCGCGTTCCGCCCAGTTGGCGAGCAGGGTCGACTTGCCGACTCCGGACGGCCCGATCAGATGCGCGTGCCCGGCATAGCTGGACCACGGTAGGTGGACAAGTCGACCTTCGGTTGCCGGGTGCTGGCTGGTGCCAAGCATCCGCTCCGGGGTGGGGTTGGCGACCAGGAGAGACGCCGGGGGTGGTGCAAATGTGCCGGTCGCGCCAGGCGCCGCAACGTCGGCCAATGGCCATCCCAGAAGTGTCGCCAGCTCAGCGGCGTTCACCATTCCTGACCAGCTGCGACGCCGCGCCATGACGCGGATGAGCTGGGTAGCCGTCTGGCCGGACTGCTGGGTTGCACGTATCTGCGTTCGTGGTCCGTTGGCCAACGACAGCACCGTGAGCGCTGATGTGAGAAGTGCAGCGCCGCGTTTTGGATTGGCCGTGACCGCGCCGATTCGGCCGCGCACGCCGAGCAGGAATGCTTCGCTCAACTTCTGCTTCCAGCCTTGCCGGTCGCCGGCATCCGGCCGCTGCGGCGTCGTGATGCCAAGCAGATCGAGCGGGGTCATTGGACTCGGTTGCCGCGTGTACGTGTGGCTGGGACCGACGAGCCACTGCACCACGATTTGCTCTTTTGAGTGAAGTTCATCACTCAGATGGAGCAGTCCGGCCGCCACGCCACCCGCTGTGTCCAGGCGAAGCGGATGACTCACGCTCGAAGGACGGACTTCGCGGGCAGTAACCGGCGTTGGGCGTTCGGGGGAGTCGGCTCTCGTGAGAATCAACCCAGGCAGCTGGGCGAGCAGTTGATCCCGGAGGCTGGTGGCGATGTCTGCCTCGATGCCGATCAGCCAACGCACCTGATCTTTGCCAAGCCACAGCTCGAAGGCCACGACCGGCTGCAGTTGCCGGATGCCACGCCGGGGGCGACCACCGAGCACGCGGACCAGTCCTGTGACCTCGGCCAGCGTCAGATCACGCGGCGGGTAGGCGTTGAACCACTGGATCTCGGTCATGGTCGTGCCTCAAGCTGGACGTGGCGCCGGATCCCTCCAATCGCATCGTGTCGGACCTGCGATGGATGGGCAGAGGTGGTGTACGGCTGCCTCAACCTCGGGCTCGACCAGTGCGGCCAGAATGGCGTTGTAATTTTGACGGAGTGGCCCGAATTGTAGTCGGACATAGGAAAAACCTCCTTTCGATAAACTCGAAACGAGGCGTACATACACACAATAGACACACCGTGGCTTGACAATGCAAGGCAAGAGGAATGTAATGTAGAGCACGCATCCTCGTTTTCGAGGGTGTGGTAAATCGGGCAAAGGCGGCAGCGTCAATGGAACACGGCGCAGGCATCTGTCAAGATATATCCTGCGTGGTATCCGATGCTGCTCGCCTCGACCCACAGTTATTATTTATATATCGCTTGCAAATTAGCAAGCATAAACTACAATTCTACAACTCCGACCGGTAGGTTCCGGTCTCTGTTGCTGCGCGGTTCGATTGCTGATTCACGCCACGTGCGGTCATGCCGAATTTCGACTGTACTACTTCGCGGTTATGTACTGTGAGCCGTCAAGCATGCCTGCAGTTCGATGTGAATGCTGGAATCAATCGCAAGTTTGCTATATAATTTGAGGAGTTAAGCAGGAATCATATTTATGGCAACAAGCAACGATTTGGATCTAATTGCGTACATCAAGAAGACGTGCAAAGAAAATGACGTCCCCGCCAAAGTGACCGACAGGGACGTCATTGCTAAGCTGCAGTCGCTTGTTAGCAGCGAGCGACGAGCTCAACGGAATCTAACTCGAAGCGCCATCCTCGCCAATGCTGGACCGCGCCAGAGCAAGGGTGAATCACCACCTTCTTAACTACGAGCTTAACCACGCTTCGCTGCCAGTCTAGTGAGGCATTTTCCCAGAGCTCTCGAACGGGCTGCCCGGAGGGGAGCAGGGCCGATACTTGCGGGTCGTACAAGGGGCTCAGCTTGTCGTTGAGGTCTTCTATCGCTTGGTCGGCAGATGCCAGCATCGTGGTGTAGTCGGCCTTCTCGTGTTCGCCGAGTCCGTACTCTCGGACGAGATTTTGGCGATGCGCCTGCATGTGCGTCAACTCCTTCAGTAGCTTGTCGATGAGTTCTTGGTTGTCGTTCGAGTCGGCGAGTAAGCGCCCGATCTCTGGTGTATCGAGGCGTTGAAGCACGAACTCGGTCACCAGGGCATCGATGGGGTCAGCTCCTCGGTAGATGTGGCCGCATCCCTTAGGTGTTCCTGCGTTGTACGTTGGGTGGCAGCCGTAGCGCCGCTGAAAGACGCCTGACTTGAGGTATCTGCCACCTCCGCTTGCGCCGACACCACAGACCCCACATTCGATCAGGCCGGTGAGAAGATACCCGCGTCCTAGTGTCTCGTCACGTGCCCATGGCCTAGCGCGCTTCTGGAACTGGGCAACCATCTGGGCGTGGGTTGCGCGGCTGATGATCCCCTTCCACTCGGCGCGAAACTCGACACCGTTGTACTCGCAGATGCCGCGCTTTTCAGGATCTTCGTCGTCAAAGATGACGTAGCGCTTCTTGGTCATGAGCCGTTGGAAGTTGCTTGCCGTCCAGTCTCCTCCGGCTGCGGCGGGGATGCCACGACTGTTGAGATCACGGACAATCCAGGTGGCGCGTTCGCCAGCGACAAGTTTGTCGACGTTGCTCTCGAACACTGCGACCTCGTGGTCCACGAGCGCCGTGTTGAGTGTTGCCTTGTTGAGAAGGTTGCCGTGTTCATCTTTGATCGGCGGCTCGTAGCAGTACGATCGGACCCCGCCATGATGCTTGCCGTTCTTGGCTCGAGCACCTTGCTTGCGCCTCGTTCGTTTGGAAATCTTGGCCGACTCAAGCATGGCGTTGTTGACGGCTGCAATGGCGGCATGAATGCCTTCGGGTGTTGAAAGATCGTACCCAACGCCGTCGGTCGTCCAGATGCCGCGAAGGCGGGTAGTTTCGGCCATCTTGATAAGGCCAAGCAGTTCGTCCAGCCGTCGGTATAGTCGGGTCATTTCCGTGGCGACGATGATCTCGACCTTGCCGCCTTCGATGGCGGCAATCAGCCGGTCGTAGTCGGGCCTGGGCTTCTTGCTGAACTTGCTGATGCTGATGTCGTTGTCTTTAAACCTCAGTGCGACCATGCCGCCGTTTTCCTCGACAAAGTCATCACCTTCGGCGATTTGGATGCCGACGTTCTCGCTCAAACCAGAGCGATCCTTGGATAGCCTTGCATACAGTGCGATGAGAAGTGAGTCTGTAAAAATCATTATTTGCGTTCCCCGTTACAAGATCATTTTATCAAATAACGGGTGTATAAACAATGTGTCGAGGACGCGGGCGAGCTGCAGCCCACGCATCCCCAGTTCGTCCGGCTCGTTTCGCGGCCGCCGAACGTCGAGGGCGCTGGCGGGGTCGGCCTGCCGGAGCTCGTGCGCCAGGCCCTGCGCATGCGCCCGGACAGGCTGATCGTCGGTGAGGTGCGAGGCGGAGAGGTCGGATCGCTGTTGAACGCACTCAACACCGGGCATGAAGGCGGCGCCTGCACGCTGCACGCCAACTCACCGGCCGAGGTCCCGGCCCGGTTGGAGGCGCTGGCGGCGCTGGGCGGGCTCGGCAGGACGGCGCTGCACAGCCAGCTGATGGCCGCCGTGCGAGTGGTCTTGCACATGAGGCGGACAGCCGACGGGGTCCGGCGGCTGGACGAGGTCGGCGTCCTGTCCCGCCTCGACGGTGAGCCGAGGGTCGTGTCGGTCTGGCGTGACGGCCAGTGGACCGAACAAAGGCCGTTCTTCACCGAACTCTTCGACCGCCGGAGGGCAGCGCGGTGCTGACCGTCTCCTGTTCCTTCGCCCTCGGCGGCGCCGCCATGTTGTGCTGGCCGACCCCGGCACGCCGGTTTCCCGGAGCGCTTCGCCGCGCTTCGTGGTCGCCACCGGGCTCGTGGTTCGGCTGGCTCGGCTTTGTGCCGGTGGTCGCCGTCTGGCCCTTGCTGGGTGCCGGAGGGGTGCTCGCCGTCGGCGTGCTCGCGCTGGTGTGCCGCCAGGAGTGGCGGGGCCGGGCGAGGAGCCGCGTTGAACTGGCCGCGTCCGAAGGCGCCGCGTCGGCGTTGCGGGTCATGGTCGCGGAGCTGCGGTCGGGCGCCCATCCGGTCCTCGCGGCGGAAGCCGCGGCCGAGGCGGTGCCGGAGGCGGCCGACCGGCTGCTCGCGCTGGCGGCCGCGGCTCGGCTGGACGGCGATCCACTGGCCGGGGGCGAGAGCTTTCCGGAGCTGGCGAACGCCTGGGCGCTGGCGAGGCGGTTCGGCCTGCCGATGGCCGAGGTGCTCGACGCCACCCGGCGCGACGTCGAGGCCGGGGTGGGATTCGCGCGCAGGTTGAAGGCGAAGATGGCCGGTCCGCGGGCGAGCGCCGCAGTGCTGACGGCCTTGCCACTGGCCTGCGTGCTGCTCGGCGAGGGCATGGGCGCCGCGCCGCTGCACGTCTTCGCGGCGACGGTGCCCGGCCAGTTCCTGCTGGTACTCGGCAGTCTCCTGATCTGGGCGGGCACGGCGTGGTGCCGGGCGCTCACCGGACGGGTGGTCCTCCGATGAGCGCCGTCGCGATCACGCTCATGGCCGCGGCCCTGTTGTCGTGGCCCGCGGGACGACGGCTGGTGCCGATGTCTCCAGCCACCCGTCCGGTGCCGGTCTGGTTGCGGTCCCGTGCCGCGATCCCCGCCTGGGTCGGCCTGCTCACGGGTGCGGGCGTGTTCGCCGGGCTCGGCGGGGGATCGGGTGTGGGTTGGGGCGTCGTCACCGGGCTCGGTGCCGGTTGGGGCGCCCCGCGAACGCTCCGGCGTGCGGCCCGTCGCGCCGGAGCCGTGGACTTCCTGCGCTCGGCGGCCGTGCTCGACCTGTTCGCGGCCTGCCTGCGCGGTGGCTTGCCGGTGCCCGTCGCCCTCGAAGCCGTGGCGCAGGGCGCGCCGCCGGGAACAGCCGCCGCGTTCCGGTCCACTGCCGCGCTGCTCGCACTGGGCGCGGATCCGGCCGAAGCGTGGGCGCCGGTCCGTGAGTGCCCGGGAACGGGCGAACTCGCGGTGGCCGCGGTCCGGACAGCTCGTGCCGGTACCGCGCTCGCCACCTTCTCGGCCGACCTCGCACAGCGCCTTCGCGGCTTGCTGACGGCCGAGGCCGAGGAGCGGGCCGAACGGGCCGCGGTCGTGCTGGCCGCGCCGATCGGGCTCTGCTTCCTGCCCGCTTTCTTCTGCCTCGGCGTGCTGCCGGTCGTCATCGGACTGGCCCAGCGTCTCGGCGAGTTCATTTGACCATCCACAAAGGACAGAAAGGCACCACCATGAAACTCCAGCGACTGCGCACCTCCGACGCCGGGATGAGCACGGCGGAATACGCCATCGGCACCTTGGCCGCCGCCGCGCTCGCGGCCGTCCTCTACACCGTCGTCACCGGGGACTCGGTCCTCGCCGCGCTGACCGCGCTGGTCCAGCGGGCGTTGTCGGTGACGTTCTGATGGCCGTGGTCCTCCGGCGTGACGGCGGGTCCGTGACGGTCGAGGCCGCGATCGGCCTGTCCGCGCTGACGGCCGTGTTCGGTCTCCTGCTGGCCGGCGTTGGCGCGGCAGGTGATCAGGTGCGCTGCACCGACGCCGCCCGCGAGGCGGCCCGGCTGCTGGCGCGGGGTGAGCCCGCCTTGGCGGAGGACGCCGTCCGCCGGATCGCGCCGGCGGGGGCGCGCCTGGAGGTTCATCGCGAGGGCGACGCGTTCACCGCCGAGATCCGTGCCGACCCGGCGGTGGGCCTGTTGCCGGGCCTCCACCTCCAGGCGCGGGCCTACGCCGTTGCCGAGCCGGGAACGGAGGCCGGTCGTGCGGGCTGAGCGGGATCGAGGGGTCGCCACCGTGTGGACGGCGTCGATCATCGCGGCGCTGCTGTGTGTCGTCGGTTTCGTCTACTGGCTCGGCGCGGTGGTCGTCACCCGGCATCGAGCCGAGTCCGCGGCCGACCTGGCGGCGCTCGCCGCGGCCGCGCACGCGGCGGAGGGCCCCGGCAAGGCCTGCCAGCGGGCGCGCTGGGTGGCGGAGGGCATGTCCGTCGCGCTGGTGACCTGTCGCTGGGAGCGGCGAGACGCGCTCGTCGAGGTCCGTTCGCCGCTGCCGGGCGCGCTGGCGAGGTTCGGCCCGGTGGGCGCACGGGCCCGCGCCGGGCCGGTCGACAAGCCGCCGTAGGTCCGCCGGACGAACGGTCACCCGGGCCTGACCCGTTGATCACGACCTGCGGCGGCGCCGAGGCACGAGCAGCGGTCGCTGGCACACGGCGAACGGTCAAAAGTGCCGTTTTCCTGGGGTCGAGCGGGTACTTCAGCAACCGCGTGTCGCTCGGCGAAAGTGTGGATACCGGGGTCTGGTGCGACGAACGGCACATCTCCGGTCGTCAGCGTCCGATGATCGGTTCGCCCGGATTCGGTCGGACGGTGTGCTACCGCGCGTTCATCGCCCGGTAACCGCCGGTTGTCGCGTGGGGTCTTCACGCAAACTGCAAATTGCCGTTTATTGAGATGTGCGCCACCTCACCTCGAAGCGGCGCGGGTGGCGGCAGGCGCCGGCGACACACACCGCAGGCGATACACACAGACAGGAAACAGCATGTTGGACGCGAATTGGCCGGACAGCTGGCGGAACGCCTTCCGCATCGAACTGCGGGCGGAGGCGATCGGTCTCGCCTGGCGTGGCTGGCCTGTCATGCCGGGTGCCAACCCCGACTCGATCACCGATGAGGACGACCTGACCTGGCGCCGTCCGGTTCCCGCCAAGGACAACTGGCGCGAGCTGCTGGGCACCCACGCCCACGAAGCGGCCACCTGGTTCAACGACCGCACGCACAGCCTCCTCGTCGCCACCGGCACCGTGCTCGACGCCATCGAGGTCAGTGACGAGCTCGGCAAGCGGGCCGCCCGCCTGCTGCGGGCCACCGGACACCCGGCGCCGATCGTGGCCATGCCCAACGGCCGCTGGCTGTTCCTCACCACCGTCGCCGACCACATTCCCGCGGAGCTGGCCGATCAGGCCACGATCCAGTGGCACGGTGCCGACAGCTACATCCCGCTGCCCCCCTCGCCGTTCCAGCTCGGCGTGGTCCACTGGCGGGTCAAGCCCGAGGTCTGGGGCTGGCAGCTGCCGGCGGCCGCCGCGGTGCACGAGGTTCTCGTCCGCGCGCTCGCCGGTGAGCAGGCCGACCTGACGGCTCACCTCGTCGAGACCACGGCTGCCTGATTTCCCTTCTCCACCCGCCCAAAGCCACCCGCCCAAAGCCACCTAGTGGCCGGCCGCTAGGAACCGTGCCGACGCACAGCCCCTAACACGGTTCCCAGCACGGCTACTGCACCCGCCTTGTCCAGCGGATCGTTACCGTTCCCGCATTTCGGTGACTGGACGCAGGACGGGCACCCCGTCGGGCATTCGCAGGAGATGATCGCCTCCCGCGTTGCGCGCAGCCATGGGACCACCGCGGCGAAACCGCGGTCGGCGAATCCCGCACCCCCGGGATGACCATCGTGCACGAACACCGTTGCCTCCCCGGTGTCCTCGTGCCACGCGGTGGACACGCCGCCGATGTCCCAGCGGTCGCACGTAGCGAACAGCGGTAGCAGGCCGATCGCCGCGTGCTCGGCGGCATGCAGGGCACCGGGGACGCGCGCCGGATCCAATCCGGCGCCCCCCGGTGTCCTGCCGGCTTCCCCGGTCCCCACTACGGAAGTCACCTCGGTCCCCACCGACGCAGCACCCCCGGTCCCCGCCGAATCACTTCCCAGCAGCTCCGCCGAGATCGTGTACCAGACAGCCCTCGTCCGCAGGCTCTGCTCCGGCAGGTCCAGCGGCGTCTGGTCCAGCACCTCGCCGGACGGCCGCCGCCGCAGGTAGCCGACCACCTGCGAGGTCACCGAGACCTCGCCGAGGCACACGCTCACACCGCCGTAGTCGCTGCGCTGCAGCGTGCTCTCCACCGTGATGTCGACGATCTCGCGCGGCGACGTGTTCCAGTCCGGGTTTTCGGCGTGCACGAGCGCGAGCCCGGTCTCCAGGTCCAGTTCGTCGACGACGTACGACGAGCCCTGGTGCAGGTACACCGCCCCGGGATGGACGGCGAAGCACGCGGAACCCGGGTCGACCGTGCCGAGCATCCGCCCGGAATCGGCCTCGACCACCGCTACCTGTTCGCCGCCGGAGCCCCGGATCCCGACTTCGGCATGCGGCCGGTCCCTGGAGGTCCAGTACCAGCCACTCGACCTGCGCCGCAGGATCTTCTCGGCGACCAGGTCGTCGAGGACGGCGCGCGCCGCGTCCCCGCCGAACTCCGCGACCTCGGGCTCGGTGAGCGGCAGCTCCGCGGCCGCGCAGGCGAGCTGCGGAGCCAGGACGTACGGGTTCGCCGGGTCGAGCACCGCCGCTTCGACCGGTCTGTCCAGCAAGGCTCCCGGATGGTGCACCAGGTAGGTGTCCAGCGGGTCGTCCCGCGCGACGAACACCACCAGCGCCGCGTCGCCCGCGCGCCCGGCGCGGCCCGCCTGCTGCCAGAACGACGCGAGCGTGCCCGGGTACCCCGCCAGCACGACGGCGTCCAGCCCGGCGATGTCCACGCCCAGCTCCAGCGCGTTCGTCGTGGCCACCCCCAGCAACCGGCCAGACAGCAGCGCGGCTTCGAGGGCCCGCCGCTCCTCAGGCAGGTATCCCGAGCGGTACGCGGCCACCGCGTCGGCCAGCGCCGGGTCCACTTCTGACAGGATCCGCTTCGCGCCCAGCGACGTCAGCTCCGCGCCGCGCCGGGACCGGACGAACGCCAGCGAGCGGGCGCCTTCGATCACCAGCTCGGCCAGGATCCTCGACGTCTCCGCGCCCGCCGAACGCCGGACCGGGGCGCCGTTCTCGCCGGTGATCTCGGTGAGCAGCGGCGGCTCCCACAGCGCGACAGTGCGTGCTCCGCGAGGCGAGAAGTCTTCGGTGACCGCCGTGCACTCGACTCCAGTCAGCAGCTCGGCGAACGCCGCGGGCTCCGCCGTCGTGGCCGAAGCGAGCACGAAGACCGGCGAGCCGCCGTAGTACCGCGCGACGCGCTTCAGCCGCCGCAGCAACAGCGCGACGTGCGACCCGAACACACCGCGATAGCTGTGGCACTCGTCGACGACGACGTACGAGAGCTGCTTGAAGAACCGGGCCCATCGCGCGTGCGAAGACAGGATCCCGCGATGCAGCATGTCCGGGTTCGTGAACACCCAGTTCGCGTGCGCGCGCACCCAGTCACGCTCGGCCATCGGCGTGTCCCCGTCGAACGAGGCCGCCCGCACCGGCCGGATGTCCAAAGAGGACACAGCGCGCAGCTGGTCCGCGCCCAGCGCCTTGGTCGGCGACAGGTACAGCGCGGTCGCCTTCTCGTCGGCGATCAGGGCGGACAACACCGGCAACTGGTACGCCAGCGATTTACCGGAGGCGGTGCCCGTCGACACGACCACGTGCCGCCCGGCGAACGCCAGCGACGCCGCCTCGGCCTGGTGCGTCCACGGCGCGCTGACCCCACCCGCCCGCAGCGCCTCGACCGCCGCCGGAGCGGCCCACTCCGGCCACTCGGCGAAGGACGCTTCCTGGGCCGGGAGGTCGGCCACGTGCGTGATCGGGCTTCGCTCGGCCGGGATCCCGGCGGTGACCCGGCCCAGCAGCCAGCGGCCTCTGCTCGAATCCGCGGCGGTATCCACTTTCCGAGCTTGACACAGGCCACCGACAAGTTCGGAAAAGGCCGTGAATCGCGACTACGGATCGATCAAGTGAGGAGTCTCACATGATCACGGAACGTACCGCATCCGGGACGCCCTGCCGACGCCTGCCGCTCTACCAATACACTCCCGCAATCCACACCACCTGTGGCGAGCGTCATGGGAGACGTGCGTTGAGTCGCGCACGACGACCGGGGCGCTCGGTGTAGATCCCATGCCAACGTCGGCGCGCCAAATCCTCGGCGGGTTCGTTGTTGGCTTAAGGCGACGTCTCCAGGAGGACGAATGTCCCGGCAGTTCCTCGCGGAGGGCCTCACGCTCTCCGGAGGTGATTACACCATCGTGGGTGTGATCGCCGTGGTCGCCCTTGCCGCACTGGTTGTTGGCTATGTCCTGATGAAAGAGGTGCTGGCCGCCGGCCAGGGCACCCCCAAGATGCAGGACATCGCCAAAGCAGTGCAGGAAGGCGCGGCCGCCTACCTCAAGCGGCAACGCAACACCCTTGTCGTCTTCGGCGTGATCGTGTTCGTGTTGCTGTTCGCCCTACCGGCCGACAGTTGGGGCGAGAAGATCGGGCGATCGATCTTCTTCCTCATCGGCGCGGTGTTCTCGTTCAGCATCGGATACCTCGGCATGTGGCTGGCGACGCAGGCGAACCTGCGCGTCGCGGCGGCCTCGCGTGAAGAAGGCGGCCGTGAGGTCGCCATGCGGCTCGCGTTCCGCACCGGCGGCGTCGTCGGCATGATCACCGTCGGCCTCGGCCTGTTCGGCGCGGCGGTCGTGGTGCTGGTCTACACCGGCCAGGCGCCCAAGGTGCTCGAAGGCTTCGGTTTCGGCGCGGCCCTGATCGCGATGTTCATGCGTGTCGGCGGCGGTATCTTCACCAAGGCCGCCGACGTTGGCGCCGACCTGGTCGGCAAGGTCGAGCAGGGCATCCCCGAGGACGACCCGCGCAACGCGGCCACCATCGCCGACAACGTCGGTGACAACGTCGGTGACTGTGCCGGCATGGCGGCGGACCTGTTCGAGTCCTACGCGGTCATGCTCGTCGCGGCCCTGATCCTCGGCAGCACGGCGTTCGGCGTGCACGGCCTGATCTTCCCGCTCATCGTCCCGGCGATCGGCGTCATCACCGCGGTGATCGGCGTCTACATCACCAAGGCGAAGGTCGGCGAAGGCGGCCTCGTCACGATCAACCGCTCGTTCTACATCTCCGCGGTCATTTCAGCGGTGCTGTCGACCATCGCGGCGTTCGTCTACCTGCCGAGCACGTTCGCGGAACTCACCGGCGGCGCGGTCACCGAGTCGGGCAACCCGGCGGTCATCGCGACCGTCGCGGTGATCATCGGCATCGTGCTGGCCGCGGTCATCCTGAAGCTCACCGGGTACTACACCGGCACCGAGTACAAGCCCGTCAAGGACGTGGCCGCGACCTCGGAGACCGGTGGCGCGACCGTCATCCTCTCCGGTATCTCGGTCGGTTTCGAGTCCGCCGTCTACACCGCGCTGGTCATCGCCGCGGCGGTGTTCGGGGCGTACCTGCTCGGCGGCGGCATCGCGCTGTTCGCGGTGGCACTGGCCGGTACCGGCCTGCTGACCACCGTCGGCGTCATCGTCGCGATGGACACGTTCGGCCCGATCTCGGACAACGCGCAGGGCATCGCCGAGATGTCCGGTGACGTCGACGAGAAGGCCGCGCAGATCCTCACCGAGCTCGACGCGGTCGGCAACACCACCAAGGCCATCACCAAGGGCATCGCGATCGCGACCGCCGTCCTCGCGGCGACGGCGCTGTTCGGTTCCTACTCCGACGCCATCACCAAGGCTGTCGGTGGTGCCGGCCAGTTCGTCGCCAACGTGGTGAACCCGTCGACCCTGGTCGGCGTGATCATCGGCGCGGCCGTGGTGTTCATGTTCTCCGGTCTCGCGGTCAACGCGGTGTCCAGGGCGGCAGGCGCGGTCGTGCGGGAAGTCCGGCGTCAGTTCCGCGACATCCCGGGCATCATGGAGGGCACCACCCGGCCGGAGTACGGCAAGGTCGTCGACATCGTGACCCGCGACTCGCTGCGTGAGCTGGCGACACCGGGTCTGCTCGCGGTGTTCGCCCCGATCGCGGTCGGTTTCGGCCTTGGCACCGGCGCACTCGCCGGTTACCTGGCCGGTGCGATCGCGACCGGCACCCTGATGGCGATCTTCCTCGCCAACTCGGGTGGCGCGTGGGACAACGCGAAGAAGCTGGTCGAAGACGGCAGCCACGGCGGCAAGGGCTCGTCCGCACACGAGGCCACCATCATCGGTGACACCGTGGGCGACCCGTTCAAGGACACCGCCGGTCCCGCGATCAACCCGCTGATCAAGGTGATGAACCTGGTCTCCGTGCTGATCGCGCCTGCCGTCGTGCAGTTCTCCATCGGCGACAGCGCCAACGCACCGGTGCGGATCCTCATCTCGCTCGTCGCGGTGGTGGTCATCGTCGTGGCGGTCGTGGTCTCGAAGCGGCGTGGAACGGTCCTCTCGACGGACACTCCCGCAGCGGCCACCAAGGCCTGACCTGCGACACCGAAGTACCGATCGGGCCCGGCGCACCTCGTGCGCCGGGCCCGGTTTTCGTTCCATGACCACCGCTTCGAGGAGAGTCCATGAAACGCGCTGCCGCACTGGTGACCGTCGGCCTGGCGATGCTGGTGGCCGGGTGTTCTGGCGGCAACGCGGCCGCACCGCCCGCACCGCCTGCACCGCCCGCTCCGGCCGTGAGCTCGTCGGCCGCCGCTCCAGCGGACCCGAAAGGCGTGGCCTGGGTCGACCGCTACTGCGGCTCGCTGACCGGGCTCAACGAGCTGGACACCCTCGCCCAGCAGCAGCCACAGATCCAGCCGGGCGACATCGCGGGCGGCCGCGCGATCATCGACGCCCTGTTCGCCAAAGCGGAATCCGCGCTGGGGTCGGCGGTCAGCGGATTGTCCGCGCTCGACGCCGCACCGGTACCCGCGGGCGACGTCGCGAAGAAGAAGCTGATCGACGCCTTCACCCCGGCGAAAGACCAGGTCACGGGCGCGAAGAAGAAACTCGATGCCACGCCTGAGGACGACCAGAAGTCGCTCGCGGAGGCGGGCCAAGCCTTTCAGGGCTTGCAAACGACCTTGGGCAGCGCTCAGGACCCGCTGAAGGACATCATGGCCTCCCCGCAACTCGCCGCGCTGACCAAGAACGCCCCCCGCTGCCAGCAGTCCTAGGTGACGCGAAAAGTGACCACGAGCTGGGAGAGTCCGGGTGGTCCTTGCCCGGCGACTTGCGAAGCCACCCGGTATCGGTACCGTCGGAAAGACGGAGAGGGCTCGTCGAGCAGGAGGTGTATTCGTGCGGCCGCGGTTGACCGTTCTTGCCGCGCTGGCAACGGGTATCGGGATCTTTCTGGCCGGTTGCGGGCAGCAGACGCCGACAGTCCCCGAGGCCCGTCAGGGTGGGGCTTCCGGCGCCTCGGACCAGGATCCCGTCGCCACCTGGGCCGACGGGTACTGCGGAGCCGTCTCCCACTTGGTCCGGACGCTGGCCACGCTGCCGACAGTCGATCCGAGCACCCCGCAGCGGGCCTCCCGTACCTCGAGTGAGCTCCTGTCTTCAGTGGTCAGCGGCTTGGACGAGACGCTCAGCGGGCTGCACCGGCTCGGCCCCGCACCCCTGGCCGCCGGGGACGCGTCACGGCTCGAAGTCGTGACGAAATTCAGCGCCATCCGGGATCGCGCGGACCAGGTTCGCAGCCACCTCGACGCGGCCTCGGCGGACGCGGGCGCCATCAAGGCCGCGCTCGGCGAGGCCCGCGCGTCGCTGGACGAACTGTCCTCGGTCGACTTGCTCAACGGCCTGAAGAAGGTCCCCGCGCTGGCTGCCGCGAGCCAGCGGGCGTCCGGTTGCCAGGAACTCACCGCGGCCCCGGCCCCGCGCCCGCGTTGAGAGAGCGCCGAGAATAGTCGCAGAATTTCCGGCGCAGCGGTCGCGGTAATTCGAACGGATGTTCTATCCTGGTCCGTGTGGACCGGACGATCTCGTTCTTCTCGGCGGAGGCGAGCGGGCCAGGGCTGGCCGACCTCGCCGGAGTGCTGTGCGGCCCGGGGCGGATAGCGAGCTTCGGCCGGACTGCCGCGCGCCTCAGTGCCGTCATCGAGGAGCCGTGGCGTGCCCGCGCCCTCGTGCGCGAATGCCGACGTCGTGGCGCGGACGCACAGGTCCACCTAGCCGACTGCGGCCGTCCGCTGGTCAGGACGTCCTTCCGGGTCGACCTGCTGCCGTTCGCGTCCCGCTGGCGCTGTGGCGACGAGAAGGCCGTCCCGGACGGTTTCCGGCTGAGCGGCGCGATGCTGCGGATGTGGGCGCTCGCCGGGGGCAGTCAGTATGGCAACGCGTACCTGCTCGCGGTCGACCCCGATGCGCCGGAGACCCACGAGCGGCTGGCCGCGGCGCTGGCGCCGCTCGGCGTGCCCGCGCGGCTACTGGGCCCGAAGGCCGAACTGCCCGCGATCAAGGTGACCGGCCGACGCAGGCTGGAGTGCCTGCGCGAGCTCATCGGTGACCCGCCGCCCGGCGCCGAAGCCGCTTGGCCGGAGCTGCTCCCGGCGAGGCAGGCAGGCTGACCCCGTTTGCCCCTGAAGGCCACCTTCACGGCGTTTTACGCCGTGAAGGTGGCCTTCAGGGGCAGTTGGGACTACGGCTTGGGCAGGGCGCAGCCCGCCTTGGCGAGGTCGATTTCGCTGCCAGCCTTCAGGCAGGCCGGGATCCCGTAGGTCTCCTCGCCGTAGTTGATGCCCTGGTGAACGGTGACCTGGCCGTTCGCGTCCACCTCACACGGGTTGTTGACGGTGCAGCGCTCGCCGTCCTCGTTGCCGGTGTTGTTGATGCCGATCACCTTGCCGGTCGAGGTTTCGACGATCGGGGAGCCGGAGGTGCCGCCGATGGTCTTGCAGGCGGAGGTGTAGCGGATCGAGTCCTTCCAGACCCATTCACCTTCGTGGAGTTCGTTGACGAAGTTGTCGATGTTGCAGGAGTAGATTTTCTTCCAGTACCCGGACACGACGTCGATGTGCGCGCCGGCGGCCGGGTGCGCGGTGGACAGCTCCAGCGCGGCGATGCCGTAAGTCTGCTGGATCTGGGCGTAGCTGGTGTTCAGCTGGTAGAGCGAAACGTCCGTGTCGGTCATCGTCCCGTAGATCAGCTTCTTGGCCCGCAGCGTCCCGAGCTTCGACCTGCCGTCCTTCGACAGAAGACTGAAGGTTCGCTGTGATGCCTTGTTGACGATGACCTCGCCCGCGCTCGGGAAGCCTTCTTCCAGGCAGTGGCCGTTGGACATCACGAGAGCCGGGTCGGACGCCGCCGCGCCGGGCGCTTTGACCACCGATCCGGAGCAGTTGGACAGCGCGACCGTACCGGCGAAGGTGGTCGTCGCCGCGCTGGCCGGACTGGCTCCCACCAGGGCGGATGCCGTCAGCAGGGCGAACAGGGCACCGAGGAGGCGTCGGGTCATGGTGGATCCTTTCGGCTGGGCGTGGCACCAAGTGAAGCGTTTGCGGAGTGCCGCCCACTACCGTCGAACGGAGGGTATGCGGACGACTACCGGTACCCTCGTGCAGCACGTGGCGGACATCACGTGCTAGGTCTTGAAAGGAAACATCGTCGAGGTCAGCGGCGATGCGCTTCACACAGGGGCTGCGGCGTGTTGCGTCACCTAGGCGTCGCGGTGGCTTGACGGGCGTGCACACTGACGGGTCGAGAGGCGGGGGAGGGCCCCTCCTCGAACAGCTGATGACCAGCGTGACCGTCGTCGCGGGTGGTGACGACGGGGATGAGAGTGGAGAGCGGGACAGCGTGGCAGGAGCACGGACGAAGAAGAGCGATCCCGGAGCGGACGGCGCCGGGCGTCGGCGGCTGGTGATCGTGGAATCGCCCACCAAGGCCCGCAAGATCGCTCCCTATCTCGGCAGCAACTACGTCGTCGAGTCCTCCGTCGGGCACATTCGTGATCTGCCGCGTGGTGCGGCGGACGTGCCGGCGGCGTTCAAGGGCGAGTCCTGGGCGCGGCTCGGGGTCGACGTGGACAACGACTTCAAGGCGCTCTACATCGTCACGCCGGACAAGAAGTCCAAGGTCTCCGAGCTGAAGAGCCTCCTGAAGGACGTCGACGAGCTCTACCTCGCGACGGACCCTGACCGGGAAGGCGAGGCCATCGCCTGGCACCTCCTGGAGACGCTCAAGCCCAAGGTGCCGGTTCGGCGCATGGTGTTCCACGAGGTCACCGAGGCGGCCATCCTGGCCGCCGCCGCGAACACCCGTGAGCTCGACGCCGACCTGGTCGACGCCCAGGAGACGCGCCGGATCCTCGACCGCCTCTACGGCTACGAGGTCTCGCCGGTCCTGTGGAAGAAGGTCATGCCGAAGCTTTCGGCGGGCCGGGTGCAGTCCGTGGCAACGCGGATCGTGGTCCAGCGCGAGCGGGAGCGGATGCGCTTCACCTCGGCCTCGTACTGGGACATCTCGGCGACCATGGATGCCGGTGCCGAAGCGGCGCCGCGGAACTTCCCGGCCCGGATGATCGCCGTTGATGGCGCCCGCCTGGCGACCGGCCGCGATTTCACCTCGGAAGGCACGCTGAAGGCGTCGAACAACGAGGTCCGCGTGCTGGCCGAGGCCGACGCCCGGCGCCTGGCCGAGGGGCTCAAGGGCCGAGACTTCAAGGTCTCGAGCGTCGAGGAGAAGCCGTACACGCGCAAGCCGTACGCGCCCTTCATGACGTCGACGCTGCAGCAGGAGGCGGGCCGCAAGATGCGGTTCACCTCGGAGCGCACGATGCGGATCGCGCAGAAGCTGTACGAAAACGGTTACATCACTTATATGCGTACCGACTCGACGACGCTGTCGGAGTCGGCGATCTCGGCGGCGCGCAGCCAGGCGACGCAGCTGTACGGCAAGGAGTACGTCTCGCCGTCGCCGCGGCAGTACACCCGCAAGGTGAAGAACGCGCAGGAAGCCCACGAGGCGATCCGGCCGTCGGGCGAGGTCTTCCGCACGCCGGGGCAGGTCGCGGGCGAGCTGGACGCCGACGAGTTCCGCTTGTACGAGATGATCTGGCAGCGCACGATCGCGTCGCAGATGAACGACGCCAAGGGCACCACGATGTCCGTGCGCATCGTCGGCACCGCGACGAGCGGCGAGGAGTGCACGTTCTCCTCCTCGGGCCGCACGATCACCTTCGCCGGGTTCCTCAAGGCGTACGTCGAGGCCGTGGACACCGAGGCCGGTGGCGAGGCGGACGACAAGCAGAGCCGCCTCCCGGTGCTGGTCAAGGACCAGGACCTGACCGCGGACGAGCTGACGCCGGACGGGCACACCACGTCCCCGCCCGCGCGGTACTCGGAGCCGAGCCTGATCAGCAAGATGGAAGAGCTGGGCATCGGCCGCCCGTCGACCTACGCCTCGATCATCAAGACGATCCAGGACCGCGGTTACGTCTGGAAGAAGGGCTCCGCGCTGGTTCCGTCGTGGGTCGCGTTCGCCGTGATCGGCCTGATGGAGCAGCATTTCGAGCGGCTCGTCGACTACGACTTCACGGCTGGCATGGAGGACGAGCTCGACCGCATCGCCAACGGCGACGAGCAGCGCACCCAGTGGCTGTCGAAGTTCTACTTCGGCGGGGACATGGGCGTAAACGGCTCGATCGGCCGCCTCGGCGGGCTGAAGAAGCTGGTCGAGGGCAGCGTCGAGGACATCGACGCGCGCCTGATCAACTCGATCGGCCTGTTCAACGACTCCGACGGGCACAAGGTCGTCGTGCGGGTCGGCCGCTACGGGCCGTACCTCGAGCGTGAGGTCGACGGCGTTTCGCAGCGGGCGAACCTGCCCGAGGAGCTGCCGCCGGACGAGCTGACCCTTGAGCTCGCCGAGAAGCTCTTCGCGACGCCGCAGGAAGGCCGTGAGCTGGGCGCCGACCCGGTCAGCGGGCACATGATCGTGGCGAAGGAAGGCCGCTTCGGCCCGTACGTCACGGAGCTGCTGCCCGAGGGCGAACCCCTGCCCGAGGACGCCACTCCGGCGCAGAAGAAGGCCGCGAAGGCGAAGGCGCCGAAGCCGCGTACGGGCTCGCTGTTCAAGTCGATGGCGATCGAGAGCATGACGCTGGAGGACGCGCTGAAGCTGCTTTCGCTGCCGCGCGTCGTCGGCAAGGACCCGGAGTCCGGTGACGAGATCACCGCGCAGAACGGGCGCTACGGGCCGTACCTGAAGAAGGGCACGGACTCGCGCTCGCTCACGACCGAGGACCAGCTGTTCGAGATCACCCTCGACGAGTCGCTGAAGATCTACTCCGAGCCGAAGCAGCGTGGCCGCTCCGCGACCGCCAAGCCGCCGCTCAAGGAGCTCGGTGAGGACCCCGTGTCCAAGAAGCCGATGGTGGTCAAGGATGGCCGCTTCGGCGCGTACGTGACCGACGGGGAGTACAACGCGACCCTGCGCAAGGACGACAGCATCGAAGAGCTGACGACCGAGCGTGCGTCGGAGCTCCTGGCCGAGAAGCGCGCGAAGGGCCCGGCGCCGAAGCGCAAGGCTCCGGCTCGCAAGCCCGCGGCGGCCAAGAAGACGACCGCGACGAAGACAACGGCCGCGAAGACGACGGCCGCCAAGGCAGCAGCCGCGAAGAAGACGGCGACCGCGAAGGCGAAGTAAGCGAGGAAGAACAGCTGAAGGTCGCCTTTGCCGCGTCCGACCTGCTGAAGGTCGCCCTTGGTGCGTTGAACGCAGCAAGGGCGACCTTCAGCTGTTTCTTGGGGACCGGTCATGGGGGTAGTGGTGGGGCAGGAACCGAGGCGGGCGCGTGTTGCTGTTTCCGTCGTTTTCGCGGCGTGCGGGGCGGGGTTTTCAACCTGGGCGGCGCGGGTGCCCGCGGTGCAGGACAAGCTGGGCCTGAGCGCCGGGCAGCTGGCCGTGGGGCTGTTCGGACTGGCCGCCGGGTCGGTGGTGATGCTGCTCGCGGCGGGCCCGTTGCTGACCAAGATCGGCAGCCGAACGGGAGCCGTCGCGGGAGCGGTCGTGCTGTGTTCCGGGCTCCCGCTGGTCGCGTTCGCCCCCGGCCCGGGAACGCTGATCGCCGCGCTGGCCGTCCTCGGGATGGGAAACAGCCTGCTCGACGTGTCGATGAACGCCCACGCGGCGCGGGTCGAGCAGGAGTACGGACGGCCGATCTTCGCCGGATTCCACGCCTTCTGGAACATCGGCGGCCTGGTCGGCTCCGGCATCGGCGGCCTGATGGCTGTCTCACAGGTGCCCGTAACCGTGCACTTCGCCCTGATGGGCGTCGCCTTGCTGGCAGTGACTGTCGGCGCAGTGGGTTTCGGCTTCCTGCCGGGTGCCGATCAAGGCCAGGGCGGCACCGCGTTCGCACTGCCCGGACGAGCATTGATCCCCCTCGGGGCAATCGCCTTCTGCGGCTTCTTCGCCGAGGGAACGGTCAACGACTGGAGCGCCGTCTACCTGAACAACGTGACCAGCGCGTCAGCCGCGTTCGCATCATTGGGCTACTTCGCCTTCTCGACGACCATGATCGCCGTCCGCCTGGTAACCGACCGCCTGGTGGCGCAGGTGGGCCCAGTACGGTTCGTGCGAGTGGCCACAGCGGTGACTGTCGCCGGGTTCGCGCTGGTGGTAGCAGTACCAGCACCCACGACGGCCCTGGTCGGGTTCGCCGTGGTGGGCCTGGGCGTGGCCGGAATAGTCCCAGTGGCCTGGAGCGCCGCAGGGCGACAGCCCGGCGACTCACCGGGCCGGGCGATCGCAGCAGTGGCGGCATGCGGATACCTCGGGTTCCTGCTCTGCCCAGTCCTAGTAGGAGCATTGACCGCCTGGATCGGCTTGCAAGGAGCACTGGCAGCAGCCGGAACGCTGACAGGCGCCATCGTCTGCCTCGCACCCACCCTACGACCCCGCGAGCAACCCGACACCTAACCAAACCCAACCCAGCCTCAACCCCAACCCCAACACCAACACCAACACCAACACCAACCCCAACAACAAAACCCAGCCCCAGCTGTTCGCCCCAGCCACAGCGTCTCCGCGAGCTCTGCGAGTGGAGACTTCACCGCCGCGCGCCCTCTTTCGCGGCCGCCAGGCCGCCCCAACTCGCGATGGCAGGTCGCCCCCGTTAAAGACAAAGCCGCACTTACGCTGGAAGTCAGGGGCGACCTGGCGGCGCGAGTTTGTGAGCGCGCTGGCCAAAAAACACAGGACGCAACCAGACTGCCCCTGAAGGCCACCTTCACGGCGTAAAACGCCGTGAAGGTGGCCTTCAGGGACCCTCCGCCCAAGCTTCTGACACTTTCGAACGGATGTTCGAGAAAATGTCGGTGCCAGGGTGTTCAATGGTCTGGTGAGTTACTCAGGTTCTGTGGTGTTTGACGTCATCGACGAGGTCGTTGCTCCGCTTGCCGCCGAGGTGCCCGAGCGGGCGTCGGTGATGGAGTTCTACGACCCCGCTTTCTCCGTGCCGCCGGTGCTGGCCGACGCGGAGCCGGAGGAAGGGATGAGCCTGGCCGACGAGGTCGAGCAGTACACCCGGTTCGTCAGTGGCATGTCCGCCATCGGGCTCGCGCCCGAGGGGGAGGTCACGCCGGAGGCGCTGGGGCTCTACCGGGCGTTGCGTGGCGGCTTCATCCGTGGCGTGGTCACCGGCGTTTTCCCGGGCTACCGGGAGCCGTGGGAGGTGCGGTTCTTCGGCGACGAGGACTACACGACGGTGCTCAACAAGCTGGGTCGCCGCGCGCGGCTGCGGTCGGGGTTCCTCAGCGCGCTGCCGGGCTGGGTGTTCGACGGGTTGCCGGATCGCGAGCCGGGGCCGGGCGAGTTCGTCCGTATCCGCACCGATGCGGGCGGCGTCATCCCGGACGGCTGCCGGGCGCAGGTGGACGTGATCCTGGCCGGTGCCGCCCGGCCGCGCCTGGGCACGGTGCTCGTCGACCTCGCGGTCCGTAACGCGATCCTCGCCGAGTACCCGCACGGCGCGTTCGGACTGGTCGACAACGACCTCGGCCGCTATCAGTTCAGCGCGGCCGCCGATCCGGCCGGTCGCTGGACGCTCACCTGGGGCCCGGCGAGCCGGACCAGCGCCGAAGAGTGGGTCTTGCGGGCGGTGCAAAGCCATGCCTAGCCCGTACTCGCGTCCCGGCGGTGTCTCCGCGGCCGAGCTGATCGAGCTCGCTGCCGGGCCCGTCCTGGGCGCGCTGCCGGGCCGGGCCGCGGTCGACGACCAGTACAACCCCGAGGCCACGGACGAGGAGATCCGTCTTCACGGCCCGGTCTCGGACGACCCGGCCGAGCTGGTGGCCGAGGTGGAGCGGCACGTGGCCTGGGCCGCGGCCCTCGACCAGACGCCGTTCGCCGAGCAGGGCGAGCTCACCAGGCCGGGGCTCGCGATGTTCTCCCTGGTCCTGCGGGGTTCGGTGCGCGGGGTGCTGAGCGGTGTTTACGACACCGAGCCCAGCGAGCGGGAGATGCGTCTCTACGGCGACGGCGAGTCCGTCCTGCTCTGGAACATCCTCCCCGACCGCACCCAGTTCGAGTACACGGACTTCGGCGACCTGCCGGAGCTCGTCGCGGGTTCGCTCCCGCCGGTCCCCGAGGGCGTGGGCGACCCGGTCCGCGTCGCGCTGGACGAGCACGGGATGGTCGCCGAGGGCCAGGAGGACGAGGTCGGCCTGATCACCGACCTGCTGGCCAGGGAGCGCGCCGGGACGACGCTGGTGGATCTGGTGGCCTTCGGCGGGCTGTGCGCCGAGTACCCGGACAATGGGTTCGTCCTCGTCGACAACGACCTGGGCCGGCACGCCCTGTGCGTCGCCGAGCGTGAGCTGCGGCTCGTTCCGCTGGGTCGGCGGGCGCTGTGCGACTGGTTGCGCAAGAGTGTCGAAGCCGGCCGAGTGGGGCCGCCATGACCGAATGAGGATGGGGCGTGCAAGGGGATCGGCTCGCAGTCGAAGCGTGGTTCCGGCGGCGCGGGCTGCCGACGGTCGTCGAGCGTGGCCGTCGCGGCCGTGGCGTGCTGTACCGGGCCGCGCCGTTCCTGGCGTTCTTCACGGTGCTGGATCCGCTGCTGTCGGGCCTGCTGGCGCTGCTGGACGTCCCGCAGGACGCGGTCGACGTCCGGCTGGACAACACCGGCTACGTGATCGGGGTGCTGTCACTGACCCTGGGCGCGCTCGTGGTGCCCGCGGTCGGCGGCTGGCTGGTGGACAAGGCGCTGGAGCACCGGTCCGAGCGCACCCGGCTCGTCGTCGCCATCGTGTTCCTGGTGTTGGGTGTGGTGGTCCTGCCGGTGCTGGAGGTGGTCACCGGACTGGGTGACACCCTGGTGGCCGACATCGTGACGTACGCGGTGCTCGCGCTCCTCGTGCTGCTGTTCGTCCGGGTCGGGGTGGGTTCGATCCTCGGCTGGGCGGTGCGCAGCGCTGCGGCGCAGGTCAGCAGCCTCGGCACGCTCGCCTCGCGAGCCCTGCCGCTCCTGCTGCTCGTCGTGATGTTCAGCTTCTTCACCGGCGAGCTGTGGCAGGCCGCGGAGCGCCTGAGCCGTAGCCAGCTGTGGATCGTGCTCGCCTTCCTCGGCGTCATCGGTGCCCTGTTCGTGCTGTCGATGCTCTCCGACGAGTTGAAGACGCTCCGCTCGGGCGAGGTGCAGGCCGCTCCTTCGGCGGACCTGCTGCGCGCGACGCCGTTCGCCGGGGCGGAGCTACCGGCAGAGCGCAAGCCGCTGGCGCGGTCCGAGCGGGTGAACATCGTGCTGGTCCTGTTCCTCGCCCAGCTGGCGCAGATAGTCGCGTTCGCGGTGCTGGTCTTCGTGTTCTTCGTGGTGTTCGGCGCCCTGATGATCCAGCCGGAGGTGGTCACGGCCTACGCGGGCCGCGCGTCCGCACCCGGTGTGCTGTTCGGCGTCCGGTTGCCGGTGAGCAACGCGCTCATCCAGGTGTCACTGTTTCTGTCCGTTTTCTCCGGGCTGTACTTCGCGGCGTCGACCGCGACGGACGTCCACTACCGCCGTGCTTTCTTCGAGCCGCTGCTCGACGACGTGGCCCGCAGCCTCGCAGCGCGTGACATATATCTGGCCCATTGGGCGGATGCGGGATCCGTGCGGACGGATACCCTGGAAGGTAAGGAAATTCCCGAGTGAGGTGGTCGTCATGAGCGCGAACGGTGAGGCTTCGTTCTTCTCCGCCCCCGCCCCACCCCAGGGCGACGGCACCCAGGCCGACGTCCCGAGTGACACGTTCGCCGATCCGCTGTCCGGCCTGGTCACGGGCCCCGGCCCGGCCCAGAACGCCAGCCAGGACGAACGGGTCGTCCCGATCCCCGGCCCGGTCCAGCACGACCCCGAGGTGGTCCGCCGGATGGTCAACGCCACGCTCCAGGGCGACCAGCAGGGCACCGGCTACCAGCAGTTCCAGGGCGTCGCGCCCGCCACCTCGGTGAGCACGCTCGGTGAGCAGGTCGCGCCACCACTGGGCATGTTGCCCCAGCAGCGCACCTGGCCGAGCCGGCCGCCGCAGCTGCTGCGCCAGCGGCGCTCGAAGCAGGTCGAGCAGGCCGAAGACTTCGACGAGGACATCGAGGCCGAGGCGCCGGGCAGGCAGCGCCGCTCGCTGCCGAAGCCGTCGCTGCCGTCGATGCCCCGGATCGGCAAGCCGTCCGCCAACACCGCGGGTGTGCTGCTCGCCGTCACGCTCATGGTCGTCTTCGCGGTCGTGGCCATCCAGCTGTTGATCAGCCTCTTCAGCGGGATCGCGGGAATTTTCGGCGGGTAACCCGTCCGGCGGTGTCGCCGGGCGGGCCCGTCCCTGCCGGACTCGTCGCCCGGGATACCCTGACCCCACGGTCGGGGGCCTCGGCAGTGCCGGGCTGCCCGGCGCCGCGGTGACGAGTGGGGTGGGCGTATCAGCGAGGGCGTGCGGTCGGTGCCCGGTGCCGACCCCGGAGGGTCGGTCGGATCCGACTCCTCCACCATCTACCGGGTCCGTCGGGTGCTGGCGATCAAGCCGTTCCGGCGCCTGTGGGGTGTCACCTATCTCTGCAGCGTCGCCGACTGGCTGAACCTGCTGGCACTGACCGGCCTGGTCACCAAGCTGCTCGACAACTACACGGCGCAGAACTTCGGCTTCGTCGGCGTCATCCTCACCCAGCTGCTGCCGGGGCTGCTGTTCGCACCCGTCGGCGGGCTGCTCGCCGACCGGTTCGACCGGCGCAAGGTGATGATCGTCTGCGACCTGCTGCGCTTCGGCTTCCTGCTGTCGATCGCGCTGGTCGGCTCGTCTATCTGGCTGTTCGTCGGCAACTTCCTCGTCGGCTGCTGCTCGATGCTGTGGATCCCGGCGAAGGACGCGGCGGTGCCGAACCTGCTGCGCCGCCCGGAGCAGGTCGAGACCGCGAACCAGCTCGGCATGGTGATGACCTACGGCGTCGCCGTGATCACCGCGGCCGGCGCCAACGCGCTCATCTTCAGCGTCAACTCGACGTTCCACCTCTGGACCGACGACAACGCGAGCCTGAACATCGCGAAGCTCGTCGTCGTGATCAACTCGCTGCTGTACCTGACCAGCGCGATCCTGATCGCCACCCGCATCCCCGAGCTGTCGCTGCGCGACGTGCACACTAAACCGGAGGACAAGCCCAAGTCCGCCGAGGGCGAGAACCTCGGTCTGCGCGAGATGGTCAAGGACGGGATCAAGTACGTCCGCACGACGCCACTGGTCCGCGGCCTGCTCATCGGCGCGTTCGGCGCGTTCGCGGCCGGTGGTGCAGTCATCGGCTCGGCCAAGCCGTATTCGTCCAGCCTGCAAGCCGGCGACGCGGCCTTCAACCTGCTGGTGCTGGCCGTGTTCATGGGGCTCGCGGTCGGCATGGTGATCGCGCCGAAGCTGGCCAGGCGTCTTGAGCACGCCCGGCTCTTCGGGACCTCGATCGTCGGGGCGGGGTTGTCCCTGCTACTGGTCGCGCTTTCGCCGCACCTGTCGGTTTCGCTGGTGACGGTCGCGCTGGTCGGGGTCTGGGCCGGGACGGCGTTCCTCACCGGCGTGACGATCATCGGCTCGCAGATCGAGGACTCGATCCGCGGCCGGATCAACGCGATCTATCAGTCGCTGCTCAAGCTCGTGCTGTTCGGCTCGACCATCATCGTGCCGTCGCTGGTCGCGCTGGTGAAGGTGCGCACCGTGGAGGTGTGGGGCAGCCCGGTGACCATCGACGGCACCCGCCCGGTGATGATCGGTGGCGCCCTGCTCGCCGCGGTGCTCGGGATCGTCGCGTACCGGCAGATGGGCGACAAGAGCACCGAGCCGATCCTCAGCGACCTGCGCAACGCGCTGCGCCGCAGCCCGCGCCGCGTCAACGGCCTGCTCATCGCCGTCGAGGGCACCACCATCATCGACACCGAGCACCAGGCCAGCAGGCTGGCCGACTGGCTGCGTGGCGGCACCCGCCCGGTCGTGCTCGCCGCGGATCCCGCGCTCGACGACCAGCGGCTCGCCCTGCTCGTCTCCGGCGCTTCGCTGACCGGGGCCAGGGCACACGCGCTGGCCGCGGCCGCCGTGCGCGCGGACATCATCGAGTGTGACGTGCAGCCCGCGCTCACGGCCGGTTCGGTCGTGGTGATGGAGCGGTTCGTCGACTCCCCGATGGCCCATCTGTCCGCCGTCGCGGGGCTCGACACCGACGAGCTCGAAGGCCTCGCCGACTGGGCGACAGGCCGCCTGCGGCCCGACATCACCGTGCTGCTCGACACCGATCCCGGCACGCTGTCACCCGGCAAGAGGAAGGCCGGGCTCGGCGATCAGTGGCGGGTCCAGCACCTGCTCAGCGAAATGGCCGCCGCCGACCCCGACCGTTACGTGGTCGTGGACGCGGACGGCACCGAAGACGTCGTCGCCGAGCGGGTGCAGACGGCCGTGCGGGCGGTGCTCGTCGGCCGGTTGTCCGGGCTGATGCCGTCCGAGCAGCCACCGGAGGTCTAGATGACGCAGGCACCCGCCCCGATCGGTGTCTGGACCCATCTGGTCGGCCAGGAACCGGCCGTCGAGACGCTGTCGAGGGCCGCGACAGCCGCCGCGCACATCGTCGAGGGCAAGCCCGTCTCGCCCGGCGCGATGACGCACGCCTGGCTGCTCACCGGCCCGCCCGGATCAGGCCGTTCGGTGGCCGCGCGGATCTTCGCGGCGGCGCTGCAGTGCAGCACGGGCACCGGTTGCGGCGCCTGCCCCGGCTGCCACACGGTGCTCGCGGGCACGCACGCCGACGTCAAGCTGGTCGTGCCCGAGGGCCTGTCGATCTCGGTCGCCGAGATGCGCGCGCTCGTGCAGGCCGCCGCGCGCAGGCCGACCAGCGGGCACTGGCAGATCGTGATCATCGAGGACGCCGACAGGCTCACCGAAGGCGCGTCGAACGCACTGCTGAAGGCCGTCGAGGAGCCGCCGGAACGCACGGTTTTCCTGCTGTGCGCGCCTTCCGACCATCCTGAGGACGTCTCCGTCACGATCCGCTCGCGGTGCCGCCTGATCTCGCTACGGACACCGAAGCCGCCCGCGATCGCCCAGGTGCTGATCGATCGCGACGGCATCGACCCCGAGCGCGCCCAGTGGGCGGCCTCGGTCTGCGGCGGCCACGTCGGCCGCGCGCGCAGGCTCGCCACGGACGAAGCCGCTCGCCAGCGGCGCGCGACGGTCCTCCGGATCCCGACGGGCTTGCGCCGCGCCTCGGACGTGTTCACCTGCGCGGACCAGCTGATCAGCGCCGCCGAGGCCGACGCGGGCGAGGAGAGCAAGTCCCGCGACGAGGACGAGCGTTCCGAGCTGCGCACGGCCATGGGCGGCGACGGCACGGGCAAGGGCGTCGGCGGGGCGAAGCGCGCGGCGGAAGCGGCGGTGAAGCAGCTCGAGAAGCGCCAGAAATCCCGCGCGACGCGCACCCAGCGCGACACCCTCGACCTCGCGCTCGTCGATCTCGCGGGCTTCTACCGGGACGTGCTGGTGACCTCAAGCCGCTCCGGCGCGACGCTGACCCACCCCGACCACGCCTCGGACATCGCCTCGGCGGCCGCCGCCTGGCACCCGGAGTCGACCCTGCGCAGGCTGGAAGCGGTGCTCACCTGCCGCGAGGCGATCGGCCTGAACGTGAAGCCGCGGATCGCCGTCGAAGCGATGGTCACCACCCTCCGCCAAGGCTGAGTCCCGCCCCTAAACGTCATGAAAGGGTCTTTCAGGGCAATTTTTGCCCTGAAAGACCCTTTCATGACACCAGGGTCAGACTGCTACTCGCGAGGCCGGGGTGAGGGCTTGAACGGCTTCGGGGCCTCGATCAGGATTGGACGGCGGCGACGGGTGGGCATCGCGGCCACCATCACCACGCCCATCAGCAGCATCGCGGTCCCGGTCCAGAACATCGGGACGGCGTTGTAGGCGCCGCTGGTGTACGCCAGGTTCTGCACCGGGCCCTTGGGCGCCTCGCCACCGGCGGGTGGCGGCGGGGTCGTGGTGCCGCACTCGACGCCGCCCGTCGGGGCGTACGCACGGGCGATCTGCTCGCCGAGGGAAAGCTGGGCCAGCGACGATGGCAGGCTGTCGCCCGCGCCGTTCGGCAGCAGTTCCTTCAGTTTCGTGGTCGGCAGGACCTGCAGGTCGAACAGCCGGGCCGAAGCGCCGAGCTGGAAGCCCTTGAACGGCTCGGTCATCTGCGTGCTCTTCTGGTCCAGCCCGGCGATGCTCAGCCGCAGCACGCCCAGGTCCAGCACGGTGCCCGCGGTGTTGCCGACCTGCTTGACGCCCTCGGTCAGCGTCGAGACGAGGCCCCCGACCACCGGGATCGAGTCGAGCTGGCCGAACTGGTCGCTCAGCCCCGACAACGGCAGGCCGATCGGGATGTCCTTGGTCGGGTGCGTCGCGTCGAGGGTGTAGAGCACCTTGCCCGCGCCCTCGACCGTCAGGACCGGTGCGGTGTACTCGACCTTCGACGTCTTGGCGTCACCGGTCGAGGTCACCTTCAGCGTCGGCTGGCTGGCGATCTTGATCGACAGCGCCAGCGGCGTGTTCTTGAGGATGTCCACGCTCGCGCCCTGCAACGTCGACGTCGACTCCACGGCCTTGTTCTTCGAGCCTGGCATGTCGACCAGCTTGACCACTGAGCGCGACGACAGGGTGTTCGGCAGGCTCAGCAGCGATCCGGTGCCGCCGTTGGCCGTCTGGCCGCCGCCCTGGAGCAGCCCGCCGAGCGACTGAAGGCCCTTCGTCGGGTCGAAGCCCTTCGCGAGCTGGGTGCCCTGCGGGAGGTTCAGCCCCGGCTGGCCGCCCGTCGGCAGCAGCGGGATGTTCGGCAGCGATGGGATGACGTTCAGCAGCGAAAGGCTGCCGACGGAGGTGCTGGCGTCGGCGATGGTGTCGACGCACGGGCCGTGCGTCGGGCTCCAGCGCGCGTGCGCCTGTCCGTTGAGGAGACCGACGTTGAGCAACGGGTTCGACGGCGCGTTGATGCCGCCGCTGATCGGCTGAGGGTTGTCCGGCAGCGCCGACTGCACCAGGCTGCCCGGCGTCTGCGGCGCGTTGCCGCCCACGGAAAGCCCGAACGGCGAAGCCTGCGCGATCGACTTCTCGTAGGTCAGATACGCCTCCGAGTTCGCCTGCGCGCTCGACAGGCCCATCCCGGCTTCGAGTACTGACTGCTTCGGCAGCTTGTCGCCAAGTCCGGGCAGGATCGCGCTCGTCGGCACCGCGTTGGGCAGCAGCCTCAGCACACCGAGCGCCGCGCCCGCGTCACCGACGGCGTGCCCGAGCGGCTGCGGCTGCGAAGGCACCGAGATCGGCGCCTGCCCCGGGTTCGCCGGTTCGGGGATCGGCGTGGTCGGGATCGTCTGTGCCATTGCCGGAGCCGCGGTCAGCAGGAGCAACGCCGCGGCCGCCGGAAGGGCCACGATGCGAGGCAGTCTTCGCCGCATGTGCCTGGTCCTCCAGTGGTGATGGTCGGTCAAGGGGCCTGCGACCGACGTCATAGGACCCTAACGACGGTGGCCCGGGAAAGTGACGCGAAGGGCTCCGCTACACTTGGGCGCGTCGCTGGGTGTGAGCCCGGCGTCCGCCGCCTTAGCTCAGACGGCTAGAGCGATTCACTCGTAATGAATAGGTCAGGGGTTCGATTCCCCTAGGCGGCTCCCAGGTCAGAGGCCCTTTCGCACACCGCGAAAGGGTCTCTGCTCATTTCCGGGACCGGCCGGGCGGCCAAGCCGCCACTGCCTCGATTTCACCCGTCAGAGGGACACCCTCACCAGCCCACGTCTTCGGCGACAACGGCTTGCGCCGCAGCGATCTCCTCGACGGCATGCCGGTCCCTGAAGGCCACCATGACGGCGTTTAACGCCGTCATGGTGGCCTTCAGGGACCACTGAATAGGGGGTCCGGGGTTAGGTCGTGGGCGGCTTCAGTGACAGGACTGTCGCCTTGGCCTCGCCGCCGGGGGTGCGGTACTTGATCTCGTCGCCCTCCTTCGCGCCCACGAGCGCGAGGCCGAGCGGGCTGTCCGAGGTGACGACCGACGCGGTCGAGTCCTCGCCGGGGATGGTGATCACTTGCAGCTCGTCCTCGTCGCCGTCGGCGAAGCGCAGTTTCACGGTGGTCCCGTCCGGCAGCAGCGAACTGTTCCGGCCGCCGTGCTCCAGTTTCGCCGCCACGTCGGAGATGCGGCGGTCCAGCCAGGCCGCGGACTCCGCGCGGTCGAGGACGTCGGCCTGGTCGGCGGCGTCGCCGGTGCGTTCCTGCTCGCCCAGTCCGGCCGCCATGGCCGCACGCTGCGTACGCAGGTCGGCGAGTTCTTTCTCCAGCTGACGGCGCGCGGCCGGGCTGAACCCGTTGTCCTTCGAGATCACCATGCCGGGGATTGTCCGCTGCGGTTACCTGTCTGGCCAGTCAGATTTTTCACGGATCGGGATCATGTGACCAAGACATCAGTGCCTATCCGCCCGGCCCGATACGGGACGGACGGCCTAAGATCCAGGGCTCGTGTCCTGATCCGATTTTCGCAGTGAAGAGTGAGGAAAGCCTTGACCGCCGTACCCGGCCGCGCCGACCAGTTGTCGCCCAACCAGTTGCAGAAACAGGAACAGATCGTTGAGGCCGCGCGCGTCGTCCTCGCCCGCGATGGGCTGGCCGGCTGCACTGTCCGTGCCATCGCGGAGGCCGGGCCGCTGACGAAGAGCGCGGTCCACTACTACTTCGCCGACATCGACGTGCTGATCGACCGGGCGATGGCGGCGCACATCAACGCCTTCGTCGCCGGGCTGCGGGACATCGCGGCGCGCCACGACGAACCGGACGAGCAGCTGTTCGCGGTGCTCGAGGCGTATCTCGCGGAGTTCACCCAACGCCCCAAGGCCGCGTTCCTCTGGTTCGAGTACTGGATCGCGGCGGGCCGGGCCCAGCATCCGCAGGCGATCGACGTGATGCTCACCTCGATCACCGAGCTGCTGGCCGAACTGCTCGCGCCGCTCGACGTCGACGATCCGCGCGCCAGGGCTCGCGCGCTGCTGTCGTACCTGCTCGGCGCGATCGTGCAGCAGCGGGTGCGGCCCCGGCCGTTCAGCGCGCTGCGCGGCGACATCGAGGCGTTGTGTTTCGCGAACTACGGGTAGTTGTGCGCATTAGATCCGTACCGTTACGGATTGTGCCGTTCGTTCGCTCCGGCAAGGGTTGGTTCGTCCCTTTTGCCGATAGAGCGGGAGATGACGATGCGCAAAAGACGGTGCATGGCACTGGCCTTGTCCGCACTCGTGGTGTTCGCCACCGGGGTCGCGGGCGGTCCGGCGCTGGCTGTGACGCCACCCTCGGTCACCGCCGGTTCCCAGTTCTACGAGGTCGGCGGCACGTCGACCCCGCAGCTGCGCACCGTGGTCGCGCGGACCGGTGTCGACGTCCTCGGCGCTTCGGGCGACACGATGTCGATCATCGCGCGGCCCGCCGACGCCGAGGGGCTGCGCGCGCTCGGCTTCACCGTCTCCGCCAGGGGTCCCGTCGACCGGCCGCTCGGGCCAGCCGCGATCGCGGCGGACTTCCCGGCCGGTGACGAGGGCTATCACACCTACGCCGAGACGACGACCGAGCTGCAGAAGGCGGTGTCGAACTTCCCCTCGCTCGCCAAGCTGACGAGCGTCGGGAAGTCGTACGAAGGCCGCAACCTCAACCTGCTCAAGATCAGTGACAACGTGGCCACCGACGAGAACGAGCCCGAGGTGCTGTTCACCTGCAACCAGCACGCGCGTGAACACCTCACCACCGAGATGTGCCTGCGGATCGTGCAGCGCTTCACCAGCTCGTACGCCACCGACCCGGCGATCAAGAAGCTGGTCGACAGCACCGAGATCTACGTGCTCCCGAACGTCAACCCGGACGGTTCCGAGTACGACATCTCCGGCGGCCGCTACCACTCGTGGCGCAAGAACCGGCAGGGTCCCGGCACGGACACGAACCGCAACTGGGGCTACAAATGGGGCTGCTGCGGCGGTTCCTCCGGCTCGACCGGCAGCGAGACCTACCGCGGGCCGTCGGCGTTCTCCGCGCCGGAGACCAAGGCCGTCTCGGACTACGTCGACTCGCGCAGGATCGGCGGCGTCCAGCAGATCAAGGCGCACATCGACTTCCACACCTATTCGGAGCTCGTGCTCTGGCCGTTCGGCTACACCTACAACGACACCGCGCCGGGGATGACGGCCGCCGAGGCGAAGACGTTCTCCGACTTGGGCAAGAAGATGGCCGCCACCAACGGGTACACGCCCGAGCAGTCCAGTGATCTGTACATCACCGACGGCGCTGTCAACGACTGGATGTGGGGCAACCACAAGATCCTCAGCTTCACCTTCGAGATGTACCCGAAGGGCGGCAACCCGGGCTTCTACCCGCCCGACGAGCAGATCGTGCCGCAGACCACGCGCAACGACAAAGCCGTCGACATCCTCCTGAACGCCGCCTTCACCCGCTGATCCCGATTGCCCCTGAAGGCCACCATCACGGCGTAATACGCCGTGATGGTGGCCTTCAGGGGCAGCTAGGGTTCGGGCCATGCCACAGTTCGAATTCGAAGGCCTTAGGCCGCAGGTGCACCCGGACGCCTGGATCGCCCCGACCGCGACGCTGATCGGCGACGTCGTCATCGAGAAGGACGCCTCGGTCTGGTACGGCGTCGTGATCCGCGCGGACTTCGGGAAGATCATCATCCGGGAGGGCGCGAACATCCAGGACAACTCGGTGATCCACGTCAACGACGGCGTGTGCGAGGTCGGCAAGAACGTCACCGTCGGCCACCAATGCCTGGTGCACGACTGCACGATCGGCGAGCAGGCGCTCATCGGCAACGGCTCGACGGTGCTGGACAAGGCGCAGATCGGCACCCGCGCGCTCGTCGCGGCCGGTGCCACCGTCACGCCCGGCACGGTGGTCCCGCCGGAGATGATCGCGATGGGCAGTCCGGCCAAGAAATTCGTCCCGCTGACCGACTCCGCGAAGCTCTGGGTCGACCACAACGCCGAGGTCTACCGCCTGCTCGCCCGCCGGCACGCCGAGGGCCTCAAGCCGATCGCGGAATAAGGGGTTTGACCCTCCAGTCACTGGAGACCCTAGCTTCGGCGGCATGCCACCGAAGAACCGGAAACAGACCCACCGGGTGACCATCGAGCTCGCCGCCGGCAACGCGCCGGTGGTCGATCTCGGCAAGATGCTCGGCCAGACCGGGATCAACCTCGTCCAGCTCAAGAAGGACTACGACACGGCGACCGCCGCCCAGCGCGGCGACATCGTGCCCGTGGTCGTCACGGTGTTCGAGGACCGCTCGTTCGATCTGCTCCTCAAGACACCGCCGACCGCGTTCCTCATCAGGAAAGCATTGGGCCGCAAGGGTTCCGCTCGTCCTGGGCACGAGAGCGCCGGGACGCTGAGCAAGGACGTGCTGCGCGGGATCGCCCAGCGCAAGCTGCCCGACCTCAACACCGCGGACGTCGAGGCCGCCATGCGCACGATCGCCGGGACAGCGCGCTCGATGGGCGTCGGCGTCGAGGTTTGACGGCGGCCTGTGGTCCACTGAGGACATGAGCGAAGAGCTGCCATACCAGGGGATGAGCGTCACCCAGCTCAAGATCGACCACAGTCTCACCCTGCTGCTGGACGGTGGCGCTCAGATCGTGATCGAGGGCGTCGCGTTCTTGGACGGCGTGCGGCTGGACCCCGATCGGCAGGACGTCGTCCCCGCGCTGGCGTTGTTCGAAGCGCGGGTGCGGTCCGCGGTGGCGGCCGGGACCGGCGAGCTGCGGGTGGAGTTCGAAGACAGCCGCAGGCTGACCGTCGCGCCGGATCCCCGGTACGAGGCCTGGAACGTCGCCGGTCCCGGTGCGCTGCGGGTCGTCTGCGTGCCCGGCGGGGATCTCACGGTCTGGAGCTGAGCCGGCGGCAGGCGGTAGGGTGGGGGCGCAGCTGCGACTGGCGCCATCGAGGTGGAGCACCACCGGGAAGCGAGACCAGGTCGCCACCGCGCGCCTGGGTGACGGCCACTCCAGCAGCAGGAGTACGTCCATGACGCACCAGCCGCCCCTGAACGCCCTCGCCGCCGCGGACCCGCAGATCGCCGGTCTGGTCGAGGCGGAAGCCCAGCGCCAGCACGACAAGATCCGCCTGATCGCCTCGGAGAACTACGTCTCGCAGGCGGTTCTCGAGGCCGCCGGGACAGTCCTCACCAACAAGTACTCCGAGGGGTACGCGGGCAAGCGCTACTACGAGGGCCAGCAGCTCATCGACCAGGTGGAGACCCTGGCCATCGAGCGCGCGAAGGCCCTTTTCGGCGCAGACCACGCGAACGTCCAGCCGTATTCCGGCTCCCCGGCGAACCTCGCCGCGTACCTGGCCTTCGCCGAGCCAGGCGACAAGGTCCTCGGCATGGGACTGCCGGACGGCGGGCACCTCACGCACGGCTGGGGCGTGTCCGCGACCGGCAAGTGGTTCGAACCGGTGCGGTACGGCGTCCGCAAGGACACCGGCCGCCTCGATCTCGACCAGGTGCGTGACCTAGCGCGGGAACACCGGCCGAAGCTGATCTTCTGCGGCGGCACCGCGATCCCGCGCACGATCGACTTCGCCGCGTTCGGCGAGATCGCGCGGGAGGTCGGCGCCGTGCTGGTCGCCGACATCGCGCACATCGCCGGGCTCGTCGCGGGCGGTGCGCACCCGACGCCGGTCGGGCACGCGCAGGTCGTCACGACGACGACGCACAAGACGTTGCGCGGCCCGCGCGGCGCGATGATCCTGACCGACGCCGAGCACGCGAAAGCCATCGACAGGGCGATCTTCCCCGGCCTGCAGGGCGGCCCGCACGACCACACGACGGCGGCCATCGCGGTCGCGCTCGCCGAGGCGCGGCGCCCGGAGTTCCGCGACTACGCGCACGCCATCGTCGCGAACGCGAAAGCGCTGGCCGAGGCGCTGATCGAGCGTGGCTACGACCTGGTGTCCGGCGGTACGGACAACCACCTGCTGCTCATCGACCTGACGAACAAGGGCGTCGCGGGCAAGCCTGCCGCGCAGGCGCTGGATCGGGCGGGCATCGAGCTGAACTACAACGCCGTCCCGTTCGACCCGCGCAAACCGTTCGACCCGTCCGGTATCCGGGTGGGAACGCCCGCGATCACCACCCGCGGCCTGACGCCGGAGCACCAGCCGAAGATCGCCGAGTGGATCGACCGCTCGGTCGTCGCCGCCGGTGACGACGCCGCCCAGGACGTCATCGCCGCCGAGATCCGCGAACTCCTGTCCGCCTTCCCGATGCCCGGCTACACCGCCTGATCAGCTGCCTCTGAAGGCCACCATGAGGGACCTAGACGCCCTCATGGTGGCCTTCAGAGGCAGTCGGGCAGTAGACCCAGCAC